>DASVEU010000068.1:0-9491 GCA_036380395.1 Gaiellaceae bacterium | reverse complement strand
TGGAGTTCCCTGCATCGCATAAAACATGCTCATATGCAGGCAATTATCCCATACAAAGCGGACGGAACCGGGCGTCGCACGCACCCTTCAGGAGACTAGTTTTTCCGGGGGAAGTAGTTAGCGTTCACCGCCCGTTCGGCGCACAGCCCGCGGCTGGCCGAGCTCCATGCGGAGGGCTACGGCGCGCTGACCGGGGCCGTCGCCGACGCGCTGCGCAGGGCGGTGGCCAGCGGCCAGGCCGACAGCGGCGTCGATCCGGTTCGTGCGGCGACGCAGGCGGTCGGGCTCGCCGACGGGCTGGGCTGGCATCTGCTCTGCGCCCCCTCGGCGCTCTCGGCCGACGACGCCCGCGCCGCGCTCGACGCACACCTCGCCGGCCTGCTTCCCGGGGTCTGAGCGCTCAATGCTCGAACGTTCTTGCTGACCGCCGTCTCACTGAGGCTGAGGTACTCGTCGGGCGGGGGGCGGGAGCCGGCAAGGTCGTTCAGTTCGCTCGGAGCCTTCACAAGAAAGTGACGAGCGTTCGCGCGCGGGCCCGTCGTGGTGCTGTTGGGCGCGTCGTTCATGGTTGTGCGGACTCCAGTTGTGCGGCGAGGGCGATGAGCGCGGGCTCGCGTCCGGGTGCGGCAACGAGCTGGACGCCGATGGGAACTCCGTTGGGGTCCCGTCCGGCTGGGAGTGCGAGGGCGGGCCAGCCGACGAGGTTCCACGGCGGCGTGAACGGGATCAGACGCGACTGACGCCCGAACGCCCGGGTCGCGCCAAGTCCGTCCCAGGCGTCGGCGTGCGGGGCGATGCGGGCGCTGACCGGCATGAGGAGCGCGTCCACGCCGGCGAGCGTTGTCGCGAGCCGGCGCTGCTCGCGCGCCTGCGCGCGTTGCGCGGCGCGCAGCGCGCGCTGTGGCACAAGCCGTCCGGCGCGCAAGACGGCGCGGGTGCGGGGTTCGAGAAGTTCGGGTCGCTCGAGCAGGGCGGCGTGTGCGCAGGCCCCATCCAGAAAGCGCGCGAGGACGGCCAGCCCAACACGCTGCGCGTCGCGCAGGCCGCCAAACACCTCCCAGTGCTCGACGTGATGCCCGAGCGCCTCGAGCACACGGGCCGTCCTGAGCACGGCGTCTCGCACGGGCGGGTCCACGGGCGCGGGCACGGGCGGCGAGACGCTCACCGCGATCCGTAGGCACCCCGGCGGCAAATGCCTCGCGGCGGCCACAACATTGCTCGCGTCGGGCCGGCGATCGCCGGCGAGCACGGCGGCCAAGAGCGCCGCGTCTCGCACTGAGCGCGCCAGCGGGCCGTGGACGGCCAGACCGTGCCAGGACTGCCGCGAAAGGACAACCGCATCGGGCGCGGGCTTAAAGCCGACCAGACCGCACCACGCGGCCGGCAGGCGAATCGAGCCGCCGCCGTCTACGCCGTGCGCCACAGCGACCATCCCCGCCGCCACGGCCACCGCCGAGCCTCCGCTGCTGCCGCCAGGCGAACGCTCGGCATTCCACGGGTTGCGCGTCACGCCCCACGTAGACGACGCGGTCAACGCCCAGATCTGAAGCTCGGACAGGTTCGTCTTTCCAACCACAACTGCGCCGGCCGCCTCCAGCCGCCGCACCAGCGCTCCGTCGGCCTGCGCCCGGCGCGTCACCGCGCCGGTCCCAAGCGACGTCGTTTCCCCCGCGACGTCGACTACGTCCTTGACCGCCACCGGCACGCCCAACAACGGGCGCTCGTCGCCCTCCCGCAAGGCCCTATCGGCGGCGTCCGCGGCAGACAGCGCGCGAGCCTTCATCACCACTCGAAACGCTCGCAGGTCACCGTCGAGGCGCTCGATGCGCTCCAGGCAGCTGCCCACAAACTCCCTCGACGACACCTCGCGCCGAGCCAGCAAGTGACGCAGCCGGCACGCATCGGCGAACGGGTCGCCGACGCTCACGCCAGCTCTTCGCAGAGGCCGCGCATACACGGCATCGTGGCATCCTGCGCTGACCTACGACCGTCCGTCAATGACAGACCGAGCGCGCTTGAAGGCGATCACCTTCGACTGCCAGCCGGGGACGCTGGCCGCCCGAACGTTCGCGTGCGTGCCGGACGTCGTCGCGCTACCACGGCCACGCGGGAGGTCTCACGGCGGACGTGGCCGCGCACGAGCGCGGCCAGGAGGAAGCAGACGTGTCTCCTGAGCTGACAAAGCAGATCGCCGACGCGCTGCCGAGTGCTCCGGGCTCGCAGCCGGAGAGGAATCACGGCCGTGGTCCCGCGACTCTAGTTCGTTTCGGATCGTTGCAGGCAGGCTTGAAGATGCGGGGATCACGCGATATCACGGTGATACAGCCGCAAGACGTCGTACTGGAGGTAGCCATGATGACGTCAGCTAAGCCGGCCAGGACGCCCAGCGACGTGACGAGCCTGTTGTCCAAGGCCGTGGGGACTGCCCCGAGGACGAGTAGGTCGCCGTCTTTGAGTACTTCTTCGAGCTTCCTGGACGGCTGGCAGGAGCCACGACCTGCCGGTCCGGTGGCGCCAGCGCTGAGCATTCGGCACGCCGCCCAGGCGTCGGCGCGCTTCTCAGAGAGTAGGCTCGTACCAGAACTGGTAGGATACTAAATATGGTATGGTACTTCCATGGGAGCCATCACAGACGACACCGACCAGCCGCAGCCGGAGGAAGAATTGACGCAGTCCCGGCACGAACGGCGGCGACGCCAGACCAGAGACCGGATCGCCCACACCGCATTGGCGCTGTTCAGCGAGCGGGGCTACGACGCCGTGACGATCGCCGATATTGCCGAAGCCACGGACGTCGCCAAACAGACCGTTGTCAACCACTTCGCGGCCAAGGAAGACCTGCTCTTCGCCTGGCACCGTCCGGTCGAGGCGGATCTGATCGACATGATCGACCAGCTCCCCCTGGGTAGCTCGCTGCCGGAGTTCCTCAAGGACGAGCTGCCGCGCCTGTTCGCCCACCTGTCGGAGGTGCCGGAGGCACCGGACGGCAAAGATCCGCGGACGGCGGTCGATGGTCGGCTCGCCGGCGTCGGCACCATCATCCAGAACAGTCCCGGGCTGCAGGATGCCTTGCGGCTGCGCGGGACGCGTTACCAGGAGAACCTGGCGGCGATCCTGTCTGACCGGGTGCCCGCACATCTGGGAGCCGTTGCGGCTCGGGCGATCGCTGCGTTCATCCTGAGCACTGTCGCCGCCATGATCGACGAGGCGACACGGCTGCGGGGCGCAGGTCAGTCGTCGGAGCAGATCGCCGCCACCCTGACCGACACGGTCGGTCAGGCGCTGGACATCTTGCACACCGGCATCGGAAACATCGGCGGATCCCCAGCATTCTCTTAGCCGGATCAGCGGACGGATCGGCGTACGTCATAGCTCGGTCTCTGGCACGAGCTCAAGCGGCTCTTCGCAAGGAAGTCGTAGACATCGAGCGCCTGCTGACTCGAGCGCCATCGGGCAGCGTAGGTGGGGGACACCGCACGATGAGACCGCCATGGCAGCTACGGTCTCGGACGTGACGACGCACGACCTCAGCAATCCGATCCTGAACTCGCCGTACGAGCCTCCGGCGGCGCATTTCGAGCTGGGCGACGACGGGCCAACGGGCAAGGTGCTCGCGGGTCGGCGGCCAAGCGAGTTTTTCATACCGGTTCCCGTCAGCAGGAAAGGGCGGGCGCCGGCGGGCGAGGCGCTCGTCATGGACTTCGACGTGACGGGCGAGCGGCGTGAGCAGAACACGCTGATCAACGACATCCGGCGCGAGGTAGAGAAGTGGCGCGCTGGCAATTGGAACGGCGTCACCCCGTACACGCGCAAGCTGCTGTCGCACTGGAGCGACCGCGAGGAGCCGGTTCTCTTCTGCCAGCGCGAAGCGGTCGAGACCGCGATCTTCCTTGCGGAGGTTGCGGGCCGGCACGGAACGGCCGACTATCGCCGCCGGCTCGAGCCGGAGAACGCGCTGCACAACGACGGGCTTCCGCGCGTCGCCCTGAAGATGGCTGATCGACGAGCTGGGCTACCTGCCGATGCCCGGCCACGACGCCTCGCATCTCTTCCAGGTCATCAGCCGCCGCTACGAACACGGCTCGATCGTCCTGACGACCAACCGCGGCATCGCCGACTGGGGCGCGATCTTCGAAGACACGACCGTCGCCGCCGCGATCCTCGACCGCCTCCTACACCACGCCACCGTGCTCTCGATCACCGGCGACAGCTACCGCATGCGCCGCCACCGCAACGCCATCGCCTCTACACCCAGCCCTCACCGGCCGCCCACAAGGTGGGAAATTCCCATCGTCGCAACTGGGGAATTCTCGCGATCCTTGACACAGGAGCTTCTCACACGAGTCGGCATAACCAGCGAGTCCGCATAGTGCATCGTGCAGGGCTGGCTGTGAGACGTCACGGAGATGAAACGGCCCGCGACAGCGAAGTGAAACGCAAACGACAGCGAGATGACACGCGGACCTTGCTGGCCGCCGAGCGAGGTCGAGGAGTGGGAGGCGACGCACGAGCGCACGGCCCGTGGACCGCGCGCGTCGTTCATCAACGGAACGTCAGCGCTAGTAGACCGGACGCGCTGGCGGTCGATCGCGACGCAGCGCCGGTCTTTGACGATGTAGATCTCGACGTAGTGGTTGCCGCGGTAGGCCGTGATCTCGGAGCGGTGAGCGTTGCCGAGCTCGATCTGTCCGCGCAGCACGTTCAGGCGCGTGGCCTCCTCACCATCGTTGCGCACCTTCCAGTAGGTGTCGTACGGCTTCGGGACGGTGCACCGCGTAATCTCGAACGCGAGCGAGCGGTGCTTGCGGACGCGGTTGCCGTGCTTGGCGAGGTCATAGCCGAACAGGCGGTCGCTCTTCTTGCTGACGCGCCCCCGGACGACGACCTGGTAGTTGGTGCCGGGTGAGATCGGAAAGCCGAGGTCGGCCTCGATGTCCTGCTCTCCGTCCGCGGCGCGGAAGGAGAATGAGGCTTCCGGGAGCGCCTTCGCCGCGGGCGGCTTGCAGAACTTGGCTCCAAACAGCTCCTGCCACGCCTTCCCGCTCGCCTCGACGCCGTCGCTCTGAGGCAGGTCGTATGCCTTCCGTGCCTTCGCGGCGTAGTCGTCCAGCGCCGCGAGCTGGCGCCGCATCGACTCAGGCCGAATCAATGCTCGATAACGTGCGTTATGTAGAGCCATGGGTGGAGCGTCTTGCGCTGAGTCCCCGCTCGAGCACACGGCCTCGAGGACGCCTTGGCGCTCGTGCTGCTCGTCGTCGACGATCCGCGCTTTGCGCGTGCCGGCGCGCGCTGGCTAGGCCGGCTGTGTCTGGAGGTGCCGTGGCTGACGCTGCAGCAGGCGCAGCTCGTCGCGAGCGCGCTGATCGGGCTGCCCGATCGCCGCGCCGCGATCGCGCTGTCGGGCGCGTGCACCGAGCTCGGGCTGCAGCGCACGGCCGCGGCGACGCGCGCGGCGTACGTGCACGTCGACCCCGCCGCCGACGCACCGTGGCCAGCGTCGCGAGAGCGTCATCGCCGTTCGAGACGTCTACGGCGTGGTTTGTGTGCAGTTTCCCGGCCGCCTCCGGGTCCTCTCCCCCGTCGGTGCTGGACGGTAGCGGTGCGGTCACATTGGGAAAGGCAGTTCCCAAGGCGACGTCCGGGGCGCATCGCGTAGAGCTGCGCTTCTCGCGCCAAGCACGTCAGACACGCGACGCCTAACCTCAGAGGCCCAGTGCCCTCCCGACGAGCTTCTTCAAGGTGTTCGTTCGTGCTGAGGTGATCTGCTTCCAGAGTGCGGGGTCGATATCACCCGAACCGACGATCGCCGGCGCACCGAGCCACGGCGGAGGGTGGTTCGGATCAATCGGCCCTACCTGCCGTGAGTAGCCTGCATGCTGCTCATGCGCCTCCACATCAACGTCCTCATGCGGAAGGCGCCATACATAAAGGCCCTCATTGGGCAGGACTGCGACAAGCACGATCTCCTCGGGGAGGTCCGTAGCCTGGACTTGCGTCACTTGGTTGAAGGTGACGCGCCCCCGCGCGTTGATCGTGCCGGCTACGAGCCGCGGGTCATCGGTCATTGAGCCGAGCCTACCCGTCCACCCGAGCATGCAAGGGCGGGTAGCGCCGATCAGATGCAGCACGAGGAGCCGTGACCCCGTTCTGCCCGCCTACGCAGCACGGTACCTCGCGCGTCCGTCCTTCCGACGCGTTGCGTAGCGTACGCGGTATGGCGACTGATAACTGCGTCCTCCTGGGCGACAACCTCGATGTCCTACCGACGTTCGCTGACGGCTCATTCCAGATGATCTACGTGGACCCTCCGTTCAACACGGGCAAGCAACAAGTTCGACGCACGCTGTCCACGGAGGCCGATCTGGAAGGCGATCGAACCGGGTTCGGCGGCCGCCGATACGCCACAAAGTTGCTGCGCGAGTCGTCGTATCTTGACGAGTTCGACGACTATCTCGCTTTCCTTGAACCGAGGTTGCGGCAGGCTCGACGCGTGCTCGCTATGACAGGAACGTTCTACTTCCACATCGACTACCGCGAGGGGCACTACTGCAAGCTGCTCCTCGACGAGATCTTCGGTCGCGAGAACTTCCTGAACGAGATCATCTGGGCGTACGACTATGGTGCCCGGTCGAAGAGCCGCCGGCCCGCCAAGCACGACACGATCCTCGTCTACGTCAAGGATCCTGCGGCCTACTACTTCGATGCGGAAGAAGTCGACCGGGAGCCGTATATGGCTCCCGGCCTCGTGACGCCGGAGAAGGTAGCGCGCGGAAAGCTTCCGACGGATGTCTGGTGGCACACCATCGTGCCTACGAACGGGCGTGAGAAGACCGGGTATCCGAGCCAGAAGCCGGAGGGCATCGTCCGCCGGATGGTGCTGGCGTCAACACGTCCGGGCGATCGATGCCTAGACTTCTTCGGCGGCAGCGGGACACTTGGCGCCGTCGCGGCGAAGACAGGACGCCGATTCGTATTGATCGACTCCAATCCTGAAGCCGTCCGCGTAGCGACGGAGCGTCTGGATAGGCTCGACGTCGAGACGCCGGCATCGTTCGTCCACGCAGCGGACGAACATTCCGCGATCAACGGTGCGCTGTTCTAAGCCCCTTCTAATCGCACCGAGTTCCGTCGTTTCGCGGCAGAGTAAGTAAGGGCACCGCGAAGCGTTGAGCGCGCGGGGTCCTGCCATCGCCATCGATGGCGCCGGACGATGTCGTCGTCGCAAACGACCTCTCACATTGATATGGGACAGCGGGCAGCGGTAACACCGAGGTGCCGAGGACCAAGTGATAAACGACGTACGGGCTATCCATCTAACCGGAGTAGGCTGCTTTCCTGTCCCGCCCGACACCGACCGCCGGTCTGCATTACCCGCGGTCGCTGGGCGAGTTCTCGTCGTGGTTCGGGACCGATGCGGACTGTCTGGACTACCTGGAGTGGCTTCGCTGGCCCGACGGCTTCGTGTGCACGGCCTGTGCCCACGACGGTGGCTGGCGGCTCGGCGACGGGCGGTGGATGTGTGCCGGCTGCAAGACGCGGACTTCGCCGACTGCGGGCACGATCTTCGACCGCACACGGACACCGCTGACGGTGTGGTTCATGGCGTGCTGGCTGTTCGCCACGCAGAAGGACGGGATCTCGGCGCTCGGTCTTCAGCGCGCGCTCGGGATCGGCTCGTACCAGACGGCATGGGCGATGCTGCATCGCCTGCGCTCGGTGCTCGTGCGCCCCGGCCGCGAGCTGCTGCAGGGCCGTGTCGAGGTCGACGAGACGTACATCGGCGGCGAAGAGCCGGGCCTGGCGGGCGGCCGTGCGAAGGGCAAGAAGGCACTGGTCGGGATCGCGGTTGAGCGCTTGAGCCCAAGGCCTCGGGCGGTGTCGCATGGCGTGGATGCTGGATGCGTCCAGCGCGTCACTGCGCGCGTTTCTGATCGATCACGTCCAGCCGGGCGCGACCGTCATCAGCGACGGCTGGCAGCCCTACCGACCGGCGACCAAGGACCTGTACGTCCATGAGCGAGTCGTCGCGCCCGCCGCGAAGGCCTCCGACCTGCTGCCCGGCGTGCATCGCATCGCCTCGCTCGCGCAACGCTGGCTGCTTGGCACTCACCAGGGCGCCGTCGAGGAGCCGCACCTCTCAAGCTACCTCGACGAGTTCGTCTTTCGGTTCAACCGCCGACGCTCACGCAGCCGCGGCATGGTCTTCTACCGCGTGCTCGAACTCGCCGTCGCCCATGATCCCGTTCGCTACCGCGACCTGATCCTCAACCGGCGGCCCAGCACCACCCACCGCGTCGCGCCCGCGACCCGCGGACGACCAGAGAGCCTCGAGCGGGCGCCCGCAGATCGGCCGTGGAGAAGCGCCAACGCGCCCAGCTCCGGTTAGATGGATAGCCCGTAACGACGTTATCTACCATCGCCAGCGAAAGGGGAGAGGGCACGATGAGCACCCGGGCTTAGCCAAGCGGGTTCGCGCCAGCGGCGCCCGGGCTGCCGACCGTCGCGCTGGGACGCGCCTGCACAGCGTCGGGGGGTCGGTGGGGTCGTGTGGCCGGCGGCACGCGGCGTGAGGCTGCGGCACGGCCGCTATTCGGTGGCTTGGCGGAATCGAACCCAGCCTTCCTCCTCGAACACTTCGCGCATGCGTTTGAATACCTCGGCGGGTGACGCTGCCTCGAGCCGGCGCGCAGCGCGCGCAAATGCCTGCTCGTCGTCGGCCTCTCCCTGGGCACCGAGAAGCTCGTGAACGAACGTCCCGAGCTCTGTGTCCAAACGGAAGACGCGCGTGAATGTCTGGTTCTTCGTGGGCGCGGGGTGTACGAGCAGTCCGGCCTTCTCGAATTCCTCGACGATTCGAGCGGCTCGCGGGTTTTCGATGCGTCCGATCTCAAGCTGGTCTCGAAGCTCATCCTTCGGCATCGGTATGTAGCTCAGCGAGTCGGCGGTCATTGCGGTGTGGAGCGTCTGCGCGACGCTGTAGTCAGACATGATTTCTCCATGGGATGGAGGCGCCGAGCGCCCTGAGTTGACGAGCCACGGGGGCTGTGCGTGTGCGCGCGCTTGAGGCGAGCGTGCGGCACCGCTACGGCGCCGGCCGGAGGGGTTGCGCGGGGTTGGTGATGCGCCGTCGTCCTATCCGGCAGGCTGCGGGCTGTCTGAAGGCAAGCGGCTCACACCAGGAGGACGACGTGCGCATCACCACAGCATTCAATCGGCGCCGGCTGCGCTGCCCAGCGTGCGGGATCGATCTCGAGGCGGTCGCGTGGGCCAGGCCGGGCGCCGGCCACACCCGCGACTTCGAAGACACAGGCGCGTGGCTGGCGCAGCAGATGGCCAAGACGCAGATCACTCGGCTGCTGCGCATTGGCTGGAGCACGGTCGGGCAGATCGTCACCCGGGTCGTCGCCGACCAGCTCGATGAGCGGCGCCTCAGCGGCCTCGTCGCGATCGGCTGCGATGAGATCTCCTACCGTCGCGGCCAGCGCTACCTG
>DASVEU010000067.1:0-5758 GCA_036380395.1 Gaiellaceae bacterium | reverse complement strand
GTGGGTGCGGGGATCGTCGGCGAGGCTCCCGGCGACCGGCTCGACGGCCTCTGGCCCTCGGACCACGCCGGCGTCTGGGCGCGGTTGCGTCTCCCCTAGTTCCGGATCAGAACCGGCGTGCCGCTGAGCGCCTGGTCGAACAGCTTCGTCAGCACCGCGTTCGGAACGCGGATGCAACCGTTCGAGACCGCCTTGCCGATCGACGACGGGGCGTTGGTGCCGTGGATCGCAATCGGGCCGCCCTGCGTCCAGCCGGTCAGGACGTTCGAGAACGCTGAGACACCGACCGCACCGGGGCCGAACGGGCCGCCCGTGTCCGCGGGAATGAGGCGCTGGTTGACGTAGAAGCGGCCGGTCGGAGTCGGCGTCGCCGGGGCTCCGACGGCGGCCTTCGAGCTCAACACCAGCTCGCCGCCCTTGTAGAGCCTGACCCGTCTCTCCGACAGGTCGACGACGATCCGGGTCGAGACCTTGGCCACCTCCACCTGAGCGGCCGGGACCCATGCGGTCACCCCGTTGGGGCGCTTCGGAATCTGGACGAGGTACGACGTCGGCTTGCAGCCGGCATCGACCAGCGCGCCGCGGATCGAGAAGATCGTGGGGACGCGATTGACGTTCAGCCTCTCGAAACTGGCAAAGGCGTGTGCTCCCGGCCGGCGGGAGACCGTGGCCTGCGAACGCACGATCGCGGCGTACGCCAGCCGTGTCGAGCCCAGCCTCTGGATCGAGCCCGGGGCGCACACACGCGCCTTGGCAGCGATGTCCGCCGCGACGTCGGGGCGCTCCCCGTTTCCGCCGCAGCCCCCCAAGAGGGTGAGGCCGACCGCCGGGATGACGGCGAGGGCGCGCACGCGGCAGAGGGTATAGGTGCAAAAAGGGTGTGAAGGTTCGGTGAACATCTGCCGACAACATTCCTTGACGACCGAACGTCTGATTACTCTGAGAGGAAGTAATGACGCTTCGCAGGCACAAGCACACCGCGATCACCATTCATGCAATCCGGCAGCGCGCCGGAGTCCCGTATCACGTGGAGCGCAAGGTCTGCTCGAACTGCAGCCGGCTCCTCGAAGAGAAGACCCTCAAGCGCGCCGCAGCCTAGACCTCTTCGGCCAGGGCCGAGAGCGTCTCGCCGGCACCTGCATCGATCCGGATCGATGCGAGGTGGTCGAACGGCGTCGGCCTGCGGTTGACGATCGCCACCACCCCACCCGCAGAGACTGTCTCGGCGGGCAGCCCCGCCACTGGGTGGACCTCGAGCGACGAGCCGACGACGAGCAGGAGGCCGGCCCGCTGGGAGAGCTCGACCGCGCGGTCGATCGCGGCCGCCGGCAGCAGCTCCCCGAACATGACGACGTCCGGCTTCAGCACCGCTCCGCAGCGGGGGCACGGCGGCGCCGGCGCGTCCTCCAGCGCGGCGATGACGTCCTCGAGCGGAACCCGCTCGCCGCACTCGAGGCAGCTGGCCGAGCGGATCGAACCGTGCACCTCCACCACCGCCTCGGAGCCGGCGCGCCCGTGCAGCCCGTCAATGTTCTGTGTCACGACCGCCTCGACCAGCCCGCGGCGCTCGAGCTCGGCAAGTGCGAGGTGGCCCTCGTTGGGCTCGGCCGTCGTGAGCAGCTCGAACCGCAATGCGTAGAACTCCCAGACCTTCACGGGATCCCGCCGGAAGGCGGTGATCGTCGCGTATTCCATCGGGTCGTACTGCGCCCAGATTCCGCCCGGCGAACGGAAGTCGGGGATGCCGCTCTCCGTCGAGATGCCGGCGCCGGTGAGGACGACGCAGGGTTGGCGCTCCCGGATCAGCGCCGCCAGGTCGGAAACGGTGTGTGCCACAGCCGTAGAGTGACGCGCGTGGAGGGCTTCCGCTTCAGCACCGACGTGACGGTCCGCTTTGCAGAGACCGACGCTCAGGGAGTCGCGCACAACGCCAACTACCTCGTCTGGTTCGAGGTGGCTCGGGTCGCCTATCTCGCCGAGTATGCGGGCGGTTACTCGGCCATCCGCGGACAGGGGTTCGAATCCTTCGTGCTCGAGTCGCACGTCCGCTATCTGCAGCCTGCCCGGTTCGACGACAGGCTCCGCGTCCACACACGTGTTGGGGAGGTTCGCGGCGCGCGCTTTCGCTTCGATTACGAGATCACGCGGGACGGCGAGGTGATCGCGAACGGCTGGACCTCGCACGCCTGCGTCGATGCAAAGACTCTCCGGCCGACACGAATCCCGCAGAACCTGGCGGACGCGATCGCTAGGGCCGAGGGGTCGTCGTAGTCGTCGTCGTCTTCTTGGTGGTTGTCGTGGTTGTCGTCGTAGTCGTGTCGGTCGTCGTCGTGTCCGTCTGATCCTTCGGGCGCTTCTTAGAGCCGATTCGGATGATCTTCATCTCGCCGCGATACGACGAGTAGAACGTCGTGTCGAAGAGCAGCTTCCCGTCTGCGTCGTAGACCTTGCGCTCGTTGCTCGTCTTGAGGGACGGTGATCCCTTTTCCTCGACCACGGTCTGCCCGACGAAGAGCGACGGATCCGGAACCTTCTTGACGGGCGGTGGGCCGGTGACGACGAGCGGGGCCGTCTCGCTGACGACCCGGCGGTGCACCGGCGTCCCGTACAGCGCGACGGTGAGCGAGGACGATCCGACCCAGGTCCGCAGCAAGAGCCAGTGACCGGTGTCGTTCGTGAACTTGAGATCCGTGTCCGGGTAGTTGACCGTCGCATCGCGGCCCTGCGGGTAGTGGCTGATGTACAGGGCGTGATTCGTGCGCGAGACGATCGGCAATCCGGCCTCGTACGCGGCGTTGAACACGGTCGTCGAAACCTGGCAGACACCGCCCCCGAGACCGGTTTTCAGCTCGCCGTTGATGATCACCGGCGCTTCCAGAAAGCCCTTGTCCTCGGTGCGCGCGCCGGTCGCGCCGTTGAAGGAGAACGTCTCGCCAGGCGCGATCACGTGCTTGTCGACGAGGTGTGAGACGAGCTGCACGTTGTGGATCCTGTTGGGCTCGCCGCCGTAGAACGTCTGGTAGCTCGCGACGAGCCCCTCGATGTCCATGGCCTGCGCATCTGCGGTCGTCCGATCGGCGTCGACATGCTCGACGGTGAGGTCGGCGTCCCGAAGCGCGGGTTCGGTTACGAGCGCCGCCCGCAGCACGGCCTTCGCGCTGCGCGGCACGTCCAACACATAGCCGGGCTGATCCGGGATCACGCGAATACCGCCTTTGCCGACTGCCCAGTCGGCGTCGACCGGAGAGCGGTCGACGCGCTTGGCGAGTGCCGAAAACCAACTGCTCGCTCCGGCGCCGCCGATCCGGAGATCGCGCCTTCCGTCGGCCGGCAGCTCGAGAATCCGGGCGATGCGCGGCGGGCGGAGATTCCAGCGCGTCGCCCCTAGCGTCAGATGGAGATGGGCCGACAGGGCGGTACGCACCTCCGCCTGTACCACTCTCAGATCGCCGGCGTTGATCTTCGGCTGATCGAGGTCGGTCGGCAGGCCAACGGGCTCACGCTTGAGGCTCGCCAGCGCTCGCACGATCGTGGCGGCGGCGGCGTGGCGGTCGAGCACATGCCCGGTGCGGCTCGGGACGATCTGGGGCCTGAGACCGCGCAGCACGATCGACGCCTCGCGGTGCGGGACGTTCACCGCGGCCGCGATCTCGTCGAGCTTCCTCTCCAGGGCGGCATCGTAGACCTGGGTCGGCGGCGCGACGTCTGCTCCGAAGAAGCGCAGATCGAGCCTGCGGAAGCCGCGCAGCGGGCCGAAGCCGTTGCCCTGGCGGCGGACGGCGTCGACGGCAGCGCCCCAGTCCACGCGGATCCCGAGGTGCCGTGGCTCCAGCCGCCACGTCCGCGAGCCGACGCGGAAGGTCACCGGGACCGAGGCGAGCGCGTCCGCGCGGCGCTCGAGGGCTGAGCGCGCCTGATGCGGCGTCTTCCCGCCCACATCGATGCCTGCGATCCGGACGCCGCTGGCGAGCCGCGAGGGCGAGCCCGCAAAGGCCAGGCCGAGCACCATCGCAGCGAGGCCGGCAACCGCCGCGAGGATCGCGGTTCGCTGCCAGAACAGACGGCGCTGGGCGCGCGTCTTCCTGCGACGCCGCCGGGGGCGAGGCCGGACCAGGGAGTATTTGCGCCGAGCAGGCACGGTTGCGAAGTCTAGCCACGGGTCTGGCGGGTTCTTTCTGTTCGGAACGGCCTGCTTAAAACGTGAAGAGCTCGATCCCGCCGCTGACGTTGAGGCCGACGCCGGTGATGTAGGACGCGAGGTCGGAGCAGAGGAAGACGATCGCATTCGCGACGTCCTGCGGTTCTCCGGCCCGTCTCATCGCCGTGCGCTGCACCATCCGCTCGTTCATCGCGGGATTGCCGAAATTGAACGCCTCGGTGCCGATCACGCCCGGCACGATCGCGTTGCACGTGATCCCGTGTCTTGCTCCCTCGAGCGCCAGCGTTCGCGTCAGCCCTAGCAGCCCGGCCTTCGTCGTGGCGTAACTCGCCTGACCGAAACCGCCGAGCGTTCCCGCAACGGACGCCATGTTCACGATCCGTCCCCATCCCCGCTCCTTCATGTGTGGCCAGACGGCCTGGGCGCAATTGAACGAGCCGGTCAGGTTCACGCGCAGGTCCCGCTCCCAAAGCTCCGGCACCTGGTCCGGAAGTTGGCCGACATGGTCGAGCGTGCCGGCGTTGTTGACGAGAATGTCCACCGAGCCGAACTCGTCGACGACGCGCCGCACTGTTTCTTTCACCTGGGCCCGATCAGTCACGTCGCACTTGATCGCGGCCGAACGGCGCCCGAGCTCCGAGATCTCCTTCGCCGTCGCCTCCGAATAGACGAAGCCCTGCGCACGGGCGGCCTGCGCGAGCGGCCCATAGCCCTCGGCCTCCTCGCCGGAATCGGACTCGACCTGGATGTCCGCGATCACGACGTCGGCGCCGGCGCGCGCAAGCGTCAACGCATCGGCGCGACCGAGGCCGCGCGAACCACCTGTGACCAGTGCGACTCGACCCGAGAGGTCGATCTCAATCACGCGGACCGGAGGTGCCGCTTGTCGGCGCCGTCATCAGGATGCCCGGCTCCGCCGGGCATCCGTCCGAACTGACCGGTCGACCCGCCGGAACTCATTCCTTCGGCATGAGCAATTCTCTGGCGATCACGAGCCGCTGGATCTGGGAGGTGCCCTCGTAGATCTGGTACAGCTTCGCGTCGCGCATCAGCTTCTCGACCGGGTACTCCTTCATGTACCCATAGCCGCCGAAGACCTGCACCGCGTCGGTCGCGACCTCCATGCAGGTGTCCGCCGCGAAACGCTTCGCGTACGAGGACTGCAGGGTCGCGCGTAGCCCCTGGTCGATCATCCACGCCGCCTGCCAGCAGAGCAACCGCGACGCTTCGATCTTCGTCGCCATGTCGGCGATCATGAAGTTGATGCCCTGGTTCATCGCGATAGGCATGCCGAACTGCACGCGCTCCTTCGAGTATTGAGCCGCGTACTCGAACGCCGCGCGCGCAACTCCCACTGCACCGATCGCGGTGCCGGGCCGAGTGAAGTCGAGCGTCTTCATTGCGATCTTGAAGCCCTCGCCCTCCTCGCCGAGCCGGTCCACGACGGGGACGCGCACGTCCTGGAACGACAGCGCCGACGTGTCCGTGGCGCGTTGCCCCATCTTGTCGAGATGACGGTCGACAACGACGCCGTCGGCGTCGGCCGGAACGACGAACGCGGTCAGCCCGCGATGCCCCTGCGACTTGTCGGTGGACGCG
>DASVEU010000066.1:0-2145 GCA_036380395.1 Gaiellaceae bacterium | reverse complement strand
GCGCCTCGATTCGATCCTTCAGCCCGGTCAGTCCGGACCCTTGGTTGGAGTCCGCGCCGCCCACACCGTCGTCGCGAATCGAAAGACGGAGCATCTCGTGGTCGACACGGAGGGAGACCCACACGCGCGTGGCGTTCGCGTGCTTTGACGCGTTGGTGAGCGCCTCCGAGACGGTGTAGTAGGCGGCTGCCTCGACATGGTCCGGGAGCCGTTGCTCGAAGCCCATGTCGAGCTTGACGCGGACGGGAGAGCGGCGCCCGAGTGCTTTCAGCGCCGGTGAGAGACCGCCTTCGGTGAGGATCGATGGATGGATGCCGCGTGAGAGCTCACGGAGTTCGTCGACAGCCGTCGTCAGACCCTCCGCAACGCGGGTGAGATCGGCGCGTAGTTCGTCGGCTCCCGGGGGAAGCTTCGCATCGGCCCTGCGGAGCGCGGCCGTCAGTGTGATGAGTCGCTGTTGTGCTCCGTCGTGCAGGTCGCGCTCGATGCGCCGTCGGCTTTCGTCGGCCGCGGCGATCACGCGGGCGCGCGATGTCATCAGCTGATCGCGGCTGTCCGCGTTCGCGATCGCCGTGTCGAGCAGTTCTGCGAACTGGGCCAAGCGCTCCTCCGCGTCGGCGGGCGGTTGGTCATGCCCTCTCCAGCTTGCGCCGACCATGCCCCACACCGCGCCGTCGACGACGATCGGCGCCCCGACCGTGGCGTTGACGTTGTCGCGCCGGAGTACCTCCGCAATGCTGCCGTTCCCGTCCTCCGCGAAGTTGAGTCGAGCCGAGCGTCCCGTGCGCAGGATGCGGGCATTCACGCTGTCGCCATCAAGCGGCAGACGCACTCCGGCGCGGAGCACCTCAGGGCTCTGGCCGCGAATCGCAAGGACCGAGATTTCGTGCTCATTCTCGTAGCGGGCCAAGCCGACCTGGGCTGCTCCGAGCAGCTGGCCCACCTCGGCGATGACGGCGTCGAATACCTCGGTGGGCGCGGCTCCCTCGGCGACGAGCGTGGCGACCCGTCGCAGCGCCGCCTGCTCGTCGGCGAGCTCGCCGGCGCGCGCCTCCGACGCTGCCCGGTCGGCGCGCGCCTCGTAGTTCGCGATCGCCGTGGCAACGAGCTCTATGAAGTCGTGGAGGCGATCCTCCGTTCCCCCGGGAAGTACCGTTCCTGCACGCGAGAAGACGCACATCTTGCCCCAAAGGGTTCCGTTGACCACGATTGGACCCGCGCAGCCGGAACCGAGCCGTGCCGCACGCGCAAGCTCCCCGACTGTCCCCGGTAGGGTCGAGAAATCATCGACTCGCGCCGGGCCTTGCGTGTCGAGGACCTGCGCAGCGAGGCTCCCAGGATCTGGTGGCATCGATGTGCCGACGCCGAGGAATCGCTCCGCGCCCCCGAGATCGGGGCCAAATGCTTCGCCGAACGTGACTGCCGTTCCGTCGGCCTCATAGCGCGTGACGATCACGCCCGGCACATCCAAGACAGATGCAACCTCTCGAGCGATGTCGGAGAACAGCTGTTCTGACGCCGGCGCGCGCGCCACCATCGTGGCCACCCTCCGCAGCGCCGCCTGCTCGTCAGCGAGCTGGCTGAGCGCGGCGCGCGACTCGGCGTTCGCGAGCGCCGTCGCGACGAGCTCCGTGAACCGTTCGAGCCGCTCCTCTGTGTCGGGCGGAAGGTCGCTCCTCGTGGTGACCAACATTGCTCCCCAGAGACGGCCGTCGACGACGATCGGACTGGCGACCTGCGACAGGTAGCCACTATGTTGGAGGAGCTCGGCGACTTCGCCGCCGGCCGACACGACGTCATCGGCTCGAATGCGGGCCGAGCGACCCGTGCGTAGAACGTGGGTCGGTGCGAAGAGGTCGTCCGGAGGCCAGCGTGATCCGAGCGGGCCTACGTCGACGCTCTTCGAGATGCCGACAATCTCGAGTTCCGGGCCGGGTTCGAACCGGCCGACGACGGCAACGTCGAACGTCGCCGGATCTAGGCCGAAGACGCGATCGACCTCCGCGCTGACCGCCGCGAAGATCTCTGCCGGCGCGACGTCCTGCGCGACGAGCGTCGCGACGCGGCGCAGTGCCGCCTGCTCGTCAGCGAGCTCGGCGATCGCCGCGCGTGACTTGGCTGCCGGCATCGGCTCGTTCCTCAGAC
>DASVEU010000065.1:0-2667 GCA_036380395.1 Gaiellaceae bacterium | reverse complement strand
TCGGAGCCCTTCTGCTGCAGCGGGACGTACTCCGTCAGCGGCTTGTCCCCGATCACGACGCCGGCGGCGTGGATCGAGTCCGCTCGCACGAGCCCTTCTAGCGGTCGCGCGAGATCGACCACTTCCCGAGCGACGGGATCGGCGTCGTACTGCGTCTTCAACTCCTGCCCCGGCTTCAGGCATGCGTCCAACGTCTGCCCCGGCCCTTCGGGAATGGCCTTCGCAATCTTGTCGACGACGCCGTAGGGAATCTCGAGCACGCGTCCGGCGTCGCGCACCGCCGCACGTGCGGCCATCGTGGAAAACGTGATGATCTGCGCGACGCGGTCGCGCCCGTACTTCTCGGCGACGTAGTTGATGACGCGGTCGCGTCCCTCGACGGCGAAGTCGATGTCCATGTCCGGCATCGACTTGCGACCCGGGTTGAGGAAGCGCTCGAAGAGCAGGTCGTACTTGATCGGATCGATGTCGGTGATGTCGAGGCAGTAGGCGACGAGACTTCCCGCCGCCGATCCGCGCCCCGGCCCGACCTGGATGCCGTTGCGCTTCGCGAACGCGATGAAGTCCCACACGATCTGGAAGTAGTCGGCGAAGCCCATCTCGCGGATCGTCTTGAGCTCGAACTTGAGCCGGTCGCTGAGCTCGTCGGTCGAGTTGTCGTAGCGCTTTTGCAGGCCTTTCTCGGTCAACTCGACGAGGTAGTCGAAGCTGTCGCGCTCGTCGGGCGTCGGGAACTTCGGCAGCAGGATCCCGCCAAGCTCCATCGTGACGTTGCAGCGCTCGGCCACCTCGAGCGTGCGACGGAGCGCGTGGTCGTAGCCGGGGAAGTCGAGCGCCATCTCCTCCGGTGACTTGAAGTAGAAGTGGTCGGTGTCGAACTTCCAGCGCTGCGGATTCTTGAGCGAGTCGCCCGACTGGATGCAGAGCAGCGCCTCGTGCGCGCGCGCGTCCTCGTGCTTCAGGTAGTGGACGTCGCCGGTCGCGACCAGTCCAAGCCCTGTACCTTCGGCCATCTTCGCAAGTAGCGGGTTAATTCGTTGCTGCGGCTCGAGGTGTGCGTTCTGCATCTCGACGTAGGTCGAGTCCTGGCCGAAGATCTGGACGAGCCGGTCGAGCTCGGCGGCCGCGTCGGCGGGCCGGGCCTCCTCGAGCGCCTTGCAAACGCGTCCCGAAAGGCAGCCGGAGAGCGCGATCAGCCCTTTGGAGTGGGACTGAAGCAGCTCCCAGTCGACGCGCGGCTTGTAGTAGTAGCCCTCGAGGTAGCCCGCGGAGGCGAGCTTGATCAGGTTGGAGTAGCCGGCGTTGTCCTCGGCGAGCAGGGTGAGGTGCGCGTTCCCCTTGGTCTGGGCGCGGCGGTCGTCGCAGACGTAGATCTCGCAGCCGAGAATCGGCTTGACTCCGACCTTCCCGGCCTCGCGGTAGAGCTCGACGGCCCCGGCAAGCGAGCCGTGGTCGGTGAGCCCAACGGCAGGCATCTCGAACTCGGCGGCGCGGGCCGCGAGGGCTGGGATCCGGCACGCCCCATCGAGGATGGAGTACTCGGAATGGACGTGAAGGTGGACGAACGGCGCTTCAGGCACGGGAAGCCCATCCTAGTGAGGCGGTCCGCTGACGCAGGGTTGAGTCAGGAGTCCGGCTCGGCGGCTGTGCTCTCCGCTGCCTGCTCGCGAAACTCGTCGTCCCGGCGTTCCTCCAACGACTCTTCGTCCGACCCGGCAGGCTCGCGGCCGTGACTGCGCGCAGCCGCCGCATTGGCCAGATCAACGAGCCCGCTCGCCATCCTGCGCACGTCTTCCAGCAGCTCGTGACGTTCCTTCCAGACAGCCTCCGTGTCAGCCTGAATCTCGCCGCGTCGCGTCTCCGCCTCCTCCCGCAGCGCAGCAAGCTCTTCCTTTAGCCGTTGCAGGCGCTCGTCCGCCTCCGCCTGAGCGCGTGCGAGGGTGCTCTGCGCTTCGGCCTTCGCCTCCGCGCGCAATTCATCGGCCTCCGACTGCGCCTTGGCCACGGCAGCGTCCGCCTCCATCCTCGCGTCGGCGATGAGTTGGTCTGCCTCGGCCTTGATGCGGTCCGCGTCGGCACTGGTGTTGACGAGGAGCTCCGCCGCTTCCGCTTTTGCGCTGGCTGTGTTCTGTTCCGCCTCGCGTTGCGCGCTGGTCGTGATCTCCTCCCCGGCCTCCCGCGCCGCCCGAAGCAGCCCCTGCGCCTTCTCCTCGGCCTGTTCAAGCGCATGCCTGACCGCCGCAGGCGGCGAACTCCTCACCTTGAGCTCCGCGATCACACGATTGACACGTTCGATGTAGGCACCGACCGCCCGGCGGTCGTAGCCACGGACCGAGACCGGGAAGGAGACATCGAGGAGGTCCTGAGGCACGTAAAACTGAAGCTCGCCGAAGTTCTGCTCCTGCTCCGGGCCCTCGGTGGCGGACGAGAGCTTCTCGGTCTCGTCCGCGTTGGACGATTCGTCATAGACCACGTCCCGAGTATGCCCCAGAGTGAAAGGGGCCGCCGGCGACGTTGCCGGCGGCCCTCTACTGGCCTCAGCTCGGCTCAGAAAAGCCCGAGCACGACCTTCAAGGCATCGTCGACCGCACGGAGCTCGGCCTGCGCCAGTGTGGCGACGCGCCGACCGAGGCGGGATCGATCGAGAGCCCGGATCTGTTCCGTGAG
>DASVEU010000064.1:0-5180 GCA_036380395.1 Gaiellaceae bacterium | reverse complement strand
CAGACACTTTGTGCGGAATCGCCGGATATAGCCTCGCCCTCGACAGCACCGTCGAGCGGACAGTCGCGGCGCGTGCCCTCCTGACCGGGATCGCGGAAAGAGGCGCCGACGCCGTGGGCTATGCCTACCGCAGTCCCGGCGCTCCGATCGCGGTGCACAAGCAGCGCTCCGGAGCGACGGCCTTGCTCGAACGGATCAGCGTGCCGGAGGAGGCCACGAAGCTGCTCGTCCACGTGCGCGACTTCACCAAGGGCCACCCGAGCCTCGCCGCCAACAACCATCCGATCCGACACGGCTCTGTCGTCGGAATCCACAACGGGATCATCAAGAACGACGACGAGCTGTTCGCGCAGCACGGCATCGGCCGCGCCGAGCCGGGGATGACGGTCGACTCCGAGATCATCTTCGCGCTCGCCGAACGTTCACGGGGACGGACTGCCGACGCCCTGCAACAGCTCTACGGCTCGATGGCGACGGCCTGGCTCGACGAGGGCCGCGCTGAGCTGCTTCTGGCCCGCGGTCTGGGTCGGCCGCTGTGGCTCGGGCACACGAAAAAGGAGCTCTTCTTCGCGTCGACCCGGGTCGCACTCGAGCTCGTCGAGAGCTACGTCGGCATCAAGCTGCGCAAGAGCGAGCTCCCCGAGGGCACGATCGTCGCCGTCGAGAGCGGCAAGATCGTAACGCGCGAATCGTTCGAGCCGGATCGCTCCTTCGAGGAAGAGCCACTCCCGGCCGTCCGCGCCCCGGACGAGGGCCGCTCCTGCCTCGAGCATCTCGCGCGACTGCACGCCGCAGCTGCCTGACTCTTAGGAACTCCTAACGCGCAGCTAACGCGCATCTCAAGTTCCTCTTAGGGGACCGTGGCACGGTCAGGTGATCGTGCGCAGGTCCTTTACGAGGCGCCGCGCGCTCGGGGCTGCGGCAGCCGTTGCCGGGTCGGGAGTGGCCGTCAGGCTGTCTCACCTCTCCTCGACGGCCGCCGACGCAGCCGCTCCGCCGCACCAGCACCACCCGCTCGTGCCGGGCTCCTCGCACGCGGGCTTTGCGCACGGGAGCACGACCGTCGATCCCCAGGTGAACGGTTTCGATCCCAGCGTGATCATGCGCGACTTCGACTGGGGCAAGACGCGGCGCCTCGCCGGCGGGCGAATGCTGCGCGAGTGGGACCTCGTCGCGTACGACAAGCAGATCGAGATCGTCCCCGGCGTGAAGTTCTCGGCGTGGACGTACAACGGTCGCGTCCCGGGGCCGACGCTGCGGGCGCGCGAAGGCGACCTGTTGCGAATCCACTTCGCCAACGCCGGCACGCATCCACACACAATTCACTTCCACGGCATCCACCCTGCCGTGATGGACGGGACGCCGGGGATCGGCGAGGAGGCCGGCGGCGGGCTCATCGACGTCGGCGAGAAGTTCACGTACGAGTTCGACGCGCAGCCGTTCGGGTTGCACCTCTATCACTGTCACGCGTCGCCGCTGGCCGGACACATCGCGAAGGGCCTTTACGGCATGTTCATCGTCGACCCGCCGCAGGGTCGCCCCCACGCCGACGAGCTCGTGATGATGCAGAACGCGTTCGATCCCAACTTCAACGAGGACAACGAGGTCTACGCGGTCAACACCGTGGCCTTCCACTTCATGTACCGGCCCGTCCGCGTCAAGCGCGAAGACCTCGTCCGGATCTACCTCGTCAACATCGTCGAGCTCGATCCGATCAACTCGTTTCACGTTCACGGAAACTTCTTCCACCGGTTTCCGACCGGCACGTCGCTCTCGCCGAGCGAGTACACCGACACGGTCATTCAGGGACAGGGCCAGCGCGACATCCTCGAGCTGCGCTTTCCGTATACGGGGAAATACATGTTCCACGCGCACAAGAGCGAGTTCGCAGCCCTCGGCTGGATGGGCCTCTTCGAAGTCGTGGAGTGACTGATGCTCGATCGCTTGCTACGACGGATCTGGCTGCTGGGAGTACCGGTCGGACTCGTCGGGGCGGCTGCCGTCATCGCCTACGGTCGCCCGTGGCACGACGCTCCGGCCCCGCCTCGTGAGGTCAGCGTCGAGCAGGCGACCTTGCGGCCCGGAACGATCGTTCTCGACGTCGTCAACAATTCGGAGGAGACCGCGCGGGTGGCGCAGGTCATCCTCAATGACGCGTTCGTCGACTTCGACCAGAGCCGGCTCCGGCTCGAACCGGGGAGCGCGGAGCGGATCACGGTCTCCTATCCCTGGATCGCCGGCGAGGCCTACGACGTCCAGCTGATGACGGCCACGGGAGCGACGGTCGCGTACGAGATCGAAGAGGCGGCGGCCGGCATGCAGCAGGCGTAGAAGCGGTTTCAGGAGTTGGTCGCGTGCGCCGGTTGCGGCGCGTTGGTCTGCTGGCCTTCGAGGGGGACTTCGATCAGCAGGGTGGTGCCGTTGCCGGCGGGGCTGGTGACCTGGAGGGTGCCGCCGAGCGCTTCGATTCGGTCGCTGAGCCCGACCAGTCCGGAGCCCTGGTCGGGGTCGGCTCCGCCGATCCCGTCGTCGCGGATCGCCAGCTGCAGGATCGCGTCGTGGGTGTCGAGCTCGACATTGACGACGGATGCGCGTGCGTGCTTGGCGGCGTTGGTCAACGCTTCCGAGACGACGTAGTAGGCCGCGACCTCGACTCGCCCCGGCAGCCGTCGCTTGGGGTGCAGGTCGAGCTCGACCGGGATCGCCGAGCGCCGGCGCAGCGCTCTCAGCGCCGGCTCCAGGCCGCCCTCGGAGAGGATCGCGGGGTGAAGGCCGTGGGAGATCTCCCGCAGCTCGCCCAGCACACTCGTCAGCCCCTCGGCCGCCCGCGCCAGCGCGCCCTCGAGCTCGTCGAGCTGCGCGGGCACGGTCGCCTGTGCGGCGCGCAGCTCCAGCCCGAGCGAGACGAGCCGCTGCTGGATGCCGTCGTGCAGGTCACGCTCGATCCGCCTCCGCGTCTCATCCGCAGCGGCCACGATCCGCGCCCGCGAGGCCATCAGCTGGCCGCGGCTCTCCGCGTTCGCGATCGCCGTGGCCACGAGCTCCGTGAAGCCCGTGAGACGCGCTTCGGTATCCAGGGGGAGCGGCTGGGTCTGCCTCGAGTGGATGAAGAGGGTGCCCCACAAGCGACCCTCGACGACGATCGGGCTGGCGACCGAGGAGACGATCCCGAGCTCGTCTCGAACGAACGCTGCGATGCGACCGGGGACGCCGCGGTAGTCGTCTATCCGGACGGGTCGGCCCGTCCTGGAGATCGTCGATGCCAGATCGCCGCCTTCGAGCGGCCAGGGGCCCGGAACCAATGGGTGTGCGCCGCCGTGCTCGTCTTCGGCGGCCCAGGTAGCGACGACGGTCACCGTGTCATCGCTGTCGTAACGGGCCATCCCGGCGAGGTGCGTGTCGAGCAGCCGCCCGACCTCCTCGGTGACCGTCGCGAACACCTCCTCCGGCGGCGCTCCACCCGCCACCAGCGTCGCGACCCGCCGCAACGCTGCCTGCTCCTCGGCCAGGCGGGCGAGATCGGCTCGGCTCTCGGCATTGGCGATCGCCGTCGCCAACAGCTCCGTGAACTGCGCGAGGCGTAACTCCGTTCCCGACGGCAGAGGCTCGGGTTTCGTCGACCCGGCTGTCATGACGCCCCAAAGGCTTCCTTCGACGATGATGGGAGCGCCGGTAGCGGACCGAACTCCTGATCCCTGCAGCGCCTGTGACAACGGGCCGGCGGCATCCGCGTAGTTGTCGATCCGGGCCGGCCGTCCCGTCCGAAACACCAGCGTCGAGACACTCGCCCCCTCCAGCGCGAGGCGCGCACCAACCTCGAGCTCAGGAGGAACCTCGACGGACTCGCTCCACCCCGCGATCACGGTTGCGGTGCCGTCGGCCTCGTAGCGAAGGATTCTCGTCCCGTCGATCGAGATGAGCCTCCCTATCTCCTCGGCAACGGCGGCAAAGATCTCAGTCGGCGGCACCCCTCGCGCCACCAGCGTCGCGACCCGGCGCAACGCCGCCTGCTCCTCGGCCAGCCCACGCGACTCCTCACCGCTCACCGGCGCTCCCCCATCCCCTGACGATCGACTGGTAAGCGTACCCCTGCCTGGTCACCGTCCTAGGCCCAGCTGTCCGTCTGAGCCGACCCGCACGCCCTCTTCATCCAGCCGCTCCTTGATCAGGAACTGGAAGGTCGACCAGGCCCCCCGGCGTGCGTCGAACATCCGGTAGACCTGCCACTCGGTCAGAAGCCCGTCGTCCTTCCGGCGCGCGGCCGCCCAGTCGGCGAACTTCGGCAGGCGTTCGAGCTTGCGTGCGAGCTCGACTCCCTGCTCTACCGCGCGCTCGAGCCGCTCCTCGCCGATCGGCACATCGAAGCCTGCTTCACGCAGTGCCCCTGCGAGGGAACCGAAGGTGTGCCAGTAAAGGGACTTCGAGGGCATCGACCCGCGTCTGGCATCGAGGTCCTTCGCGGTCGGCACGCGGCCGAGCTGCTCCCCCAGCTCGCGCAGCAGGCCGACCAGCTCCTCGCGCGTGGCGAAACGACGCGGAACGAGGCCTGCCTTGCGCTTCGCGGCGTTCCAGCTGCCGAAGTGCTCGATCACCGTCTGGGGATGCACGGCCGTGTCGGGGTCGGCCGCGAACTCTCGCATCGTCGGCGAGCGGCCGAGCCGCTCGGCGGACGCGCGCAGCTCCTCGAGGATCTGAGCGTTCGAGTACCGCTTGCGGATTCCGGCCTGGAACGAGGCGAGCGCGTCGGGATCGATCTTCGCGACCGCCCTGAAGGGCGGTTTGCGGGCCATGCCAATAAGGATAGAGCGTTCTGGAAAGAACGCAAGTTAAGGCTTGAGCGGCTAGGAGGCGACTGCGGAGAGACGCCCGCGGTCGCTCTCGCTGTCGAGGCTCTCGAGCGGCAGGATCCGCTCCAGAGCGGTGACGCAGCGTGGGCAGAACTGGGTGCCTGCCGCCCGTCTGAGCTCCTGCAGCGCTTCGGCGGCGGGCCGAGCGGCCCGGTAGATGCGCGTCGTCAGCATCGAGTCGAGAGCGTCGGCGACGTGGATGATCCGCGCGCCGAGCGGGATCTCCTCGCCGCGCAGCTTGTCCGGATACCCCGTCCCGTCCCAGCGCTCGTGATGGTGCCGGATGGCCGGCACGGCGTCGTTGAGGAAGCCGAGGCGGTCGATGATGCGCGC
>DASVEU010000063.1:0-15780 GCA_036380395.1 Gaiellaceae bacterium | reverse complement strand
GGGGGGGGGCGGCCCCCGCCCACTCCAATGGTGTTGGCGCTGGGCGGTTGTTCCCTTCCGTGCGGGCACGGGCGCTGAAGCGTCCGCGCCCGCATCAGTTCGCCTCCGGCTAAGCCCGGCTCCGCCTGGTCTTAGCCTCCGGCCTTCGTGGTTCTGCTGTACGCGCGGTTCGGCGGGCATCCCTCGTTCAAGGGATGCCGAGGGCTTGCCGATACGGATTTCGTGGCCACCGACGTCGCTGCTTCTCGCCCCGGACCGGAAGTCTCGGCACCCCGGGCCTTCGCGCGCGTGGCGGCCGTGCCGGCCTGGGTCTGGGTCGCCGGCATCGTCCTGGCCAGCTTCGGAGGGCGCCTCTTTGCGGCCGTCGCGCGGCTGACTCCGTACTACCTGCCGGACGAGTACATCTACCCCTCGCTCGCGCGCAGCCTCGCCGAGCACGGGCGCCCGCTCATCCGCGGCGCCGGCGTGCACTTCCCCGCACTGCTCGACCCGATCGTGACGGCGCCGGTCTGGCTCGTGACGGACGATCCTTTGACGGCATTCCGTCTCACCCAGGGCATTCACGCCGTGCTCTTCTCGCTCGCCGCGGTTCCGGCCTACCTGCTCTGCCGGCGGCTCGGGCTCGCGCGCTGGCTTGGCATCGCCGTTGCCGCGCTGACCGTTGCCGTACCCGACGGCGTCTACTCCTCGACGATGCTCGCGGACCCGCTTGCCTATCCGCTCGTCCTCTCGGCGGTCTACGCAGGCGTTTGCGTCGTGTCGCAACCGACTCTGCGCGCACAGCTCGCCTTCAGCGTGTTCAGCACGCTTGCGATCCTGGCGCGGATCCAGTACGTGATCGTTCCGCTCGCAGTGCTCACGGCCGAGCTCGTGGCCGACCGTTTCCACGTCGTGCAGGCCGTGCGCCGCCTCTGGCTCGCGCTCGTCCTGTTGATCGTTCCACTTGCACTGTTGCTGGCGACGCTCGGCTCCGACCGCGTGTTCGGCGTGTATGCGCACGGCAACCACGCACTGCACCCTGTCTCGATCCTGCACTGGGTCGGTCTGGAGGCGATGCTGCTCGTGTACTCCGCCGGCTGGGCGATCGTCCCCGGCGCGCTGGCGGGGCTCGCCGTCGTGCTCTTTCGGCCGCGGAGGCGCGCCGAGATCGCGTTCGCAGTGACGAGCTTGCTGCTGGTCTGTGGCCTGCTGCTCGAAGCGGCCCAGATCGCAGACACCGATTCGCAGCGCTTCCAGGAGCGCTATCTCTTCACTCTCGTCCCGCTGCTCGCAGTCGCGTTCGGTCTGTACGTCAAGCGCGGGCTGCCCGGTCGAGTCCCCGTGGGCCTGCTTTCCGCCGGGTTGCTTCTGCTCGCGGCGCGCGTCCCGCTCTCCGGATATGCGGCGGCTCACAACAAGGACGACTCACCCACACTGTGGGCAGTGTTGCGGTTCGAAGGTCTGACGTCGGTGGCCAACGGCTCGTTGGTGTTCGCCCTCGTCGCTGCGGTGCTGTCAGTGCTCGTCGCGCTCGTCGCCTTCCGCAAGCTGCCCGCGGCCGTCGCCGTCGTGGCCGCGATCGTCGCGTGCTGCGCAATGTCTGCGGGCGCATCCTCGTTTGATGCCCGGACGAGCCGAAGCCTCCGTAGCACGCTCCCTCACGACATCCGCTGGGTCGACCATGCGCGGCTCGGGAGCGTCGACCTAGTGGCGCCGCCCGGCTCGCGCAAAGAGCAATCGTGGCAACAGCTCTTCTGGAACACGTCCGTCAAACGCCTCCTTCTGCTCGGCAGTGCACCGATCGATCAGTTCGACGCCAAGCAGCTGAAGATCGCAGGCGACGGGACGCTGCTCGTGGACGGTCGGCCCGATCGTCGGCCCCTGCTCGTCCAGACGTATGCGTCCACCGTCCAGCTCAGCGGTGTCGAGCGCGTCCGGCACGAGCTGATCTTCGACCTCTACCGTCCGGTGGGAACGCCGCGCCTACGTCTGCTCGCCGCCGGACGCTTCGTGGACAAGTGGCTCGCGCCACAGGGTGCGATCACCGTGTGGACGAAGACCGGCGGGACGCTCGAGCTCGTGCTCGCGTTGCCGGCGCACGCCCGGGTCACGCCCATCGTCCTCACAGGCCGGGGAATCAAGCGCACCATCCACGTGCATCCGCGGCAGCGCATCCAACTCAGCTTCCGCGTCCCCGCCGGCGGCCCCTGGAGCCTGCACTTCAGCTCGGCGCGGCCCGGCTACCTCGGCGACCGCGCCGTCAGCGTGCGCGCCGAGCTCGTCCGCTTCCGCTAAACGCAGTCCTTCAGCCCTTGGGCCTCCGGAAGCGATTCGAGCTTCTTGAGCGTGTTGTTCTCGATCTGCCGGATGCGCTCTCGCGTGACGCCGAATGCCCGCCCGACTTCCTCGAGCGTGCAGGGCTGCGCCCCGGACAAGCCGAAGCGAAGCTCGATCACCTGACGTTCACGCTCGGGCAGTGCGGACAGCGCGTGCTCGACGTCCTCGCGGCGTAGCGACAGCGTGGCGGTGTCGAACGGCGACTCGGCCGACTCGTCCTGGACGAAGTCGCCTAGCTCCGAGTCCTCCTCCTCGCCGATCGGCTTCTCGAGCGAAATCGGCAGCTGCGACATGCGCAGGATCTCACGCACCTCGTCCGTGGTCATCTCGAGCTCTTCGGCGATCTCGTCGGGACGCGGCTCGCGTCCGAGGCGCTGGACGAGCTGGCGCTCGATGTGAACGACCTTGTTCAGCTTCTCGACCATGTGCACAGGGATGCGGATCGTACGCGCCTTGTCCGCGATCGCACGCGTAACGGCTTGGCGGATCCACCAGGTCGCGTACGTCGAGAACTTGTAGCCCTTGCGATAGTCGAACTTCTCGACCGCGCGGATCAGGCCGAGTGAGCCTTCCTGGATCAGATCCAGGAAGCTGAGACCACGACCTAGATACGACTTCGCGATCGAGACGACGAGCCTCAGGTTCGCCTCGATCATCTGCGTCTTCGCCGACATGTCGCCCCGCTCGATGCGCTTTGCGAGGTAGACCTCCTGGTCGGCTGTGAGCAGCGAGACCTTGCCGATCTCGCGCAGGTAGAGGCGCAGCGAGTCGAGCGACGGCTCGACGCTCAGGTCGAGCTTCGGGCCCTTCTCTTCTTCAGGTGCGGCGAGCTCGTGCGGCGGATGCTTATGCGTCTCACCCTCCAGCAGCTCGACGCCGTGGTCGACCAGGTACGTGTAGAAGTCTTCGATCTGCTCCTTCGTGAGCTCGACGTCGTCGAGCCCTGCTGCAATCTCGTCGTAGTTGAGATGGCCCTTCTCGAGACCTTCCTGGACGAGCTTTTGCAGCTCCTCGACCTCAGGAAGGGAGATTTCGACGGTGAGCAACGGCTGCCTACCTCCCGGCTGTTTTCGCGTCGGTGGACGGGGATTCGATCTACGAACGCAAAAGAGCCGGATACCCGCGTCCCCCCGGCTCACCCTCTCGCCGGGCGGATATTACAGGGTTTCGGAAAACCAAAGAGCGATTTTTTTTAGATAGTGATCTCTCCAACTAGCTCGCCGCGGCTGTTCTCGAGCGGGACAACGGCGAGGTCGCCGAGATCGAGGTCGAGTTGCCGGAAAAACGCAGCCGCCGCGGGCCCGAGCCCGCGCCCGCTTCCGTCCTCCGCCTTCAGCGCAACGCCGATGCCGCTGCCCGCCGCACACAAGAGCCCTTCGGCACCGCCTTTCGCGATCCATCCTGGCAGCGCCTTCATCAGGCGCGTGTCGCTCGCGATCGGTCCTCGAATCAGATCGGGATACGCACGCATTCCCGCCGCGACCTTGTCGCCCCCTTCCAGTTCCGGCAGACGTGCGAACGCATTGGCCATTCGTTCCAGCGGCAATCCGAAGGTGAGGACGCCGCACCCGTCTATCGCGGTGCGGATCTCGTCCTCGAGAATCTGCGACGCCTCGGCGTGAACGGCGAGCATCTCGCGCTGCGCGCGGTGTCCCTCGAGCCGGTAACCCTCGCTGCGCCAACCTTTGGCGCGGCAGAGCGCGAGCATGCCGGCGTGCTTCCCGGAACAGTTGTGCTTGAGCCGCGACGGCGGCTGCCCCGCGGGCCCGCACTCGAGCTCGTCTTCGGTCGCCGGAGCCTTCGCAAGCAGGGCGCGCACGGCCGTGAGCTGTGCGTCGTCGGCGAGGTGGGACGCCGACGCAATCGCGAGGTCGCGCTCCTCGAGGTCGGCGCGGGCACGTGCGAGCGGAATCGCCTGCAGCGGCTTGGAAGAGGAGCGCATGAACGCGAGCAGCTGGGTGTCGCCTGCCTCTGCGATCACGGCTCCGTCCTGAACCGCGACGGCGTGGACGCGGTGAACCGCCTCGGTCACACCCCCTCGACGCACGGATACCCTGATTGGGTCGATGCGTTGGAGCCTAAAGGCCAAAGCGAGTGCCTGAACTGCCGGAGATGGAGGCGTGGCGCCGCGCGCTCACAGACCCGGTTTCCGCGTTCCCGATCGCGAAGGCGGGACCGGCGCACATCGCCACGCTGAAGACGTTCGATCCGCCGCTCTCGGCGCTCGAAGGGAGGCAGCTTGCGGGGGCAGATCGGCGCGCGAAGCGCTTGCTCTTTCCGACGACCGACGGCGAACTGGTGGTGCTCGTGCACCTGATGACGGCCGGGCGGTTGAAGTACCTCAAGACGGGCGAGGCGGGGCCGAAGACACCGGCTTTCCAGCTCGTCTTCGAAGGCGGCGCGCGGCTCGTTCTGACGGAGGCCGGGGCGAAGAAGCGTGCGGGAGTCTGGCTGCTCACGCCTGAAGAGGCGGAGCAGGAGCTCTCCCATCTCGGGCCTGAGGCGCTCGGCCTCGGCGCCGAGCGCTTGGCCGAGATCTGTGCCTCCGAATCCCGGCGGCTGCATTCGCTGCTGCGCGACCAGCGCGTGATCGCCGGGATCGGGCGCGCCTGGGCGAACGAGATCCTGCATCACGCGCAGCTGTCGCCGTACGAGCTCACCCGCGACGTCACAACGGAGCAGGTCGAGCAGCTGGCGAACGCGATCGACACCGAGCTCGAACGCGGGTTGGAGCTCCGCGAGGCCGGAGCGAACGACAACCGCACCTATCGCGTCCACAAGAAACTCGGCGAGCCCTGCTACGTGTGCGGCACCCCGATCGCGCAGGTCGATTTCGAAGAGCACACGATCTACTACTGCCCCGAGTGTCAGACGGGTGGGCGCATCCTGAAGGATCGGCGTCTGTCACGATTGCTGCGCTGATGTCCGACTTGCTCCAGGCTCTCTATCAGGGCGATCGCGTGCGCGTCGATGAGTTGCTCGCTGCCGATCCGAAGCTGGATGTCTTCGAGGCAGCGGCTTTCGGCAGGACCGACCGTCTCCGGGAGCTGCTCGACGAGGATCCCTCCCGCGCGAACGAGTTCGGCGACGACGGCTTTCATCCCCTTGGGCTCGCGTGTTTCTTCGGTCACGTCGAGGCGGCGCGGCTTTTGCTCGACCGAGGCGCCGACGTCAATGCGCTGTCGACGAACGAGCACGTGCAGACAGCGGCGATCCATGCCGGCGCGGCCGCCCAGGGGACGGATGAGGCGACACGCTACGAGCTGGTGAAGCTGGCGCTCGAGCACGGCGCGGATCCGAACCTCGAGCAGGGCGGCGGGTTCCGAGCCATCGACGCGGCGCGGCAGAACCGCGACGCGCGCATCGAGCAGTTGCTACTCGAGAACGGCGCTGAAGATTAGCGCGCTTCCTCCCACGCGTCGAGGAGGCCCTCGACGTGCCTTCGCTGGGCATCGGTAAAGGGCACACCGGCAAGCAGGCGCCGCACCTCGGCAGGATCGTTGTGCTCGACCGCCGCCTCGAGATGCTCGCGCCCGGGCGTGGGCTGTTGCAACTGGCGGCGCAACCAGCGCCGGAGACTGACCTGCGCGGCTCGGTTCACTCCGGAAGCTTGACCGTCAGCGTGTCGCCGTCCAGCGCGACCGAGCCGCCGATTGCGTCGATGACGATCACGGCGACCGCTGCGCCGAGATCTCGCAGCTCCTGCCCGAGCAGGACCGGGCCTGAGGCGGGGGTGACCGGTGAGATCGCCAGCGTTGCGCTGTCGACGCGTAAGTCGATCTGCTCGAGCCCGCCGTGACGTAGCGCCGCCTGCGCGAGCGCCGAGATTCCGCGCTGCGTCGCCTCGCCGTCGACCCGCACCTCCCCACCCTGTCCTGACACCAAGACCCGTTCCTCCCCGAGCTGCTCGGCCGCTCCACGCGCGAGCTCGAGCGTGTCGGCGGGCTGCAGCGCCGGCTCGTAGCGTCCGCCCTCGATCCGTGCGGCGACACCGAGCTCATCGAGCAGCTCGGCAAGTTGAAGCGCTGCACTGTCGATCATCTCCAGGTAGCGCTGCTTGGGCTCGCCGAGATCGCCCATGCGCACGAGCGTCTGCGCGAAGCCGTGAATCGTCGCCAGCGGCGTGCGCAGGTCGTGAGCGGCGAGTGAGACGAGCCGCGGGAAACTGGCGTCTGAATCCACCACTGAGCGGTCTGACACTAACCTGTCGTACATGACGGAGTCTCGCGAGCTCCTGGACGATCTCCAGGCCTCGACACCAGAGGTGCGGCTCGGCCTGTCGAGGGCCGGGGTCCAGGGCGTCGCGAAGGCGATCCGCCTCAGCTGGGGCGGCGCGGAGAAGCTCATCTCCGCGGAAATCGACTGCTTCGTCGACCTCGACCCGAGCCAGAAGGGCGTGCACATGTCCCGCTTCCCGGAGCTCTTCGAGGAGGCGATCGACGAGGTCGTGATCGGCGAGGCCTTCCTCGTCGAGGAGCTGGCGGAGCACATCGCGCGACACATCGTCGGTCGCCAGAGAGCGGGCCGCGCTGAGGTGCGGATCGCGGCGCGGTACCCACTCGAGCGGCGAACTCCGGTGACCGGCCTGCTGACGCAGGAGATGATCTCGATCGTCGGGATCGCTGCGGCGACCGAGTCGCGCGTGCGTCGCATCGTCGGCGTCGAGGCAACCGGGATCAACGCCTGCCCGTGCGCACAGGGGCTCGTGCGCGGCAAGGCGTCGGAGCGACTGCTCGAAGCGGGGTTCGAAGAGCCCGACGTCGAACGGATCCTGGAGCTCGTCCCGCTTGCGACTCACAACCAGCGCGGCCGCGGAACGCTCTACATCGGAACCGACCAGACCCTGAACGCGGAAGAGCTCGCCGGCATCGTCGAGAACTCGATGAGCTCGCCGATCTACGAGCTGCTCAAGCGGCCGGACGAGCTCTTCGTCGTAGAGCACGCCCATCTCCAGCCCCGTTTCGTCGAGGACTCGGTCCGGATCTCCCTGCGGTCGACGCTCGACCGCTATCCGGACCTGAAGGACGAGGATTTCGTGCTCGCGCGCCAGCTCAACTTCGAGACGATCCATTCGCACGACGTGCTGGGAGAGCGCTACGGGACCGTCGGCGAGCTACGCGGCGAACTGCGCGACGGCGAGCCGGCGGCCCGGCACACCGAGCTACGCGACTGGCTCGCGTCTTAGCCTAGGCGCCGACTCGGCGGCGCCGCATGAAGGCCGTGCGGGCTTTGCCCGTGCGGCCGTCTCAACGCCCGCTCTGTGTTCCGACGCGGTCCGGTGAGGCCGGAGCGCTCGCCCGCCGCCGCCTGAATTTGAAACGGTTTTCGGTGCCCGCGCGCAGGCGGGCGATGTTGGGGCGGTGCAGCACCAGGACCGCGGCTGCCGCGCCGCCGGCGAAGGCGATCACCGGCCAGGGCTCGCCCAATAGGACCGCCGCCACCGGTAACGAGAGTGCCCCGACGATCGAAGCCAGAGACGCATAACGGAAGGCGAGGAAGACGACGATCCAGACCCCCGCGCCCACGGCGCCGACGACCGGTGCAACGCCGAGGAACGCACCACCGGTCGTCGCCACCACCTTGCCGCCGCGCTGCCAGCGCAGGAACAACGGACGCCAGTGGCCGAGCATCGCCGCCGCTCCCGCGAGGACCCCGGCGAGGTGCGACACCATCAGCGTCGCGACGAGCGCCGGCGCGAACCCCTTCAGCGTGTCCAACAGCACGACGGGCAAGCCGAGGCGCCAGCCGTAGACGCGCCACACGTTCGTTCCGCCGATGTTGCCGCTGCCGTGCCGTCTGACGTCGTCGTGCTTGACGAGCAAGGGCAGCCAGTAGCCCCACGGCATCGAGCCGAGCACGTAGCCGGCAGCGACAAGGAGCACGGTTCTCATCTGGAGTTACTTCTGGATCTGGTACTTCGAGACCCAGTCGTTGACCGTCAACCAGTCGAGGTTGTCGAAGAACGCGTCGATGTACGAGGCGCGATCGGTCTGATAGTCGAGGAAGTAGGCATGCTCGTAGACGTCCAGCGCAATCAGCGGCGTCGCGTTCCAGATCGGATAGGTGTTCAGTGCGTCGCCGACGTAGTTGAAGAGGCGGCCCTCGTCCCAGTCGTACGCCGTCCAGGCCCAGCCGCGGCCGGCCATCCCGGTGGCCTTCAGGTCGGTACGCCAGTTCTGCACCGAGCCGAAGTCGCGTTCGATCAGGTCGCCGATCAGGCCGGTGGGGTCACCTCCGCCACCCCCAAGGTGCTCGAAATAGATCTCGTGGTTCTTGATCCCGCCGATCGCGAAGCTGAAGTCGACCTTGAGCGCGCGGACGTCGGAATACACCTGATTCGCGCTCCCGGTATCGACACCGTCGAGCCGCCCGAGGATCTCGTTCCGTTTGTTCACGTAGCCCTGGTAGAGCTTGTAATGGGCCTCGATGCTGGCGCGCGAGATCCCGTCGAGCTCGTAGAGCTCAGGCTTGAGCTCCCGGGCGGTGATCTCCTCGAACTTGAAAGCAAGCGACGTCATCTCTCCCTCTCCTCGACTAGACCGGCGCGCGGAGCATATCCTCGGCCAAGGCACCGCTCTGCGGTGCCGCATCAGGGCGGCGGGCTCTGCCCGACGTCCGTCGGAAATGACCGGTCAACCCAACAGAGCCCAGATCCGCAAGGATCCCTCGTGACCGATTTAGGAAAGCCACTGAAGGGAGCTACCGATGCCGTTTGAGGTCCCGCCTCTCCCGTACGACTATGCCGCGCTCGAGCCGCATATCGACGAGCAGACGATGCACCTCCACCACGACAAGCACCACCAGGCCTACGTGGACAATGCCAACAAGGCGCTGGCCGGCACCGAGTGGGAGAACCAGCCCGTAGACCACGTGCTCGCCAACATCGAGATCGTGCCGGACGACATCCGCGCGGCAGTTCGCAACAACGCCGGCGGCCACGCCAACCACAGCCTCTTCTGGGAGATCATGAGCCCGAACGGCGGCGGGGAGCCGAGCGGCTCGCTCGCCGACGCGATCAACGACACCTTCGACAGCCTGGATGAGCTGAAGAAGCTGATGAACGACACCGGCGTCAAGCGGTTCGGCTCAGGGTGGAGCTGGCTCGTCTACGACGGCACGGGTCTCGCCGTGTACTCCACGGCGAACCAGGACTCACCCATCTCGAACTCTGACGTGCCGCTCCTCGGCATCGACGTGTGGGAGCACGCCTACTACCTCAAGTACCAGAACCGCCGGCCCGAGTACCTCGAGGCCTGGTGGAACGTCGTCAACTGGGACGCCGTCCAGCAGAGGTTGGAGAGCGCGGACAAGTAGTCCGCGCTCTCACACTGGTCAGCGCTTCACCACCGGCTGCGTCCCGCTCCACGAGTCGATGTACCCGCCCGGCATCTCGCTCGCGGGCATGTAGATCCGGATCGACCAGCGCCCGCGTGGGATCACCGAGCGGACGAACTTCATCCCCATGATCCGGCCGGACTGCTGGCCGAGCTGCAGTTTGCGGATGTTGATCCACGTGCGCGCCAGCGTGAAGCGCTGCAGGTAGACGAATCGCCCTGCGAACGACTGACCGGCCGTCACGTAGAAGTGGAAATAGCCCGACCGGGAAACGAACGGCAGCTTGACCGTCGGCTGGACCTGGACGCCGACCGAGCTCGCGGCTCCCTTCCACTGTGCCTCGTAGGTCGTGTTGAGCTGAGGCGTGACGTTGAACGAGAACGCGCCGCCACTCGTCGTCTGGAGCGTTGCGACCACCTGCTTCGTGGTCTGTCCGAAAGGCAGCGCGGCTATCGTCACAGTCTCGGCGGTCTTCTTGTTGTTCACTGTGCCGGTGAGCGTCACCTGCGTCCCGAACTTCACGACGGGAGCCGAGGTGGCCAGCGTCACCTGCGGCGGCGCTCCGCGAACGGTGACCGCGCCCTTCAGGCTCGGGTGGAGGCCGTCGTGGTAGCGGTACGTCCCGCCGCTCGGAAAGGCGTGCGTGTAGCTCTTGCCCGGCTTCAGGATCGCTGACGCGAACGCGCCTGCGTTCGAAACCACCTGGTGATCCTTCGTGTCGGTGTTCGTCCAGGTGACGGAGTCGCCCTGGTTGATCGTCACGGTGGCCGGAACGAACCCCGTGCTCTTGATCTGAACGGTGGTGGTCGCCGTCGACGCCGGTGCGGCCAGCACCAGTGCCATCCCTGCCACGGCGATCGGAATGAACCTGCGCATTCTGGAACCCCCTAGTGTTTTCCTCTCTCTTTCCCTTAGACGTGCGGGCCCCGTAAGGGGTTTTTAAGCTTTCGGTATGGCTGGTGGTTGTGGAGGGAGCCCCCAGTCTGCTGCAATCCATCAGACGTGAAATCCCGTAGAAACCCCGAGAAGATGGGCATCAGTATTGCCTTGCCTGCTGCCATGCCCCATGGCAGGAGTCGGGAAACGACCGGAGCCACCCCGCTGCACGAGCGCGGGCTGACCGACGGCGACCTGATCCGCCGCGTCGCTCGGCGCGACGCCGACGCCTTCGAGCTCCTCTACCAGCGCTATGCCCGCCCTGTCTTCGGTCTTGCTCTCCGCCGCCTCGGTGACCGGATGCGGGCGGAGGACGCCGTGCAGGAGACGTTCGCGGCCATCTGGCGTTCTGCGAAGACGTACCGGCCAGAGCGCGGGGCCGGCGCGCCCTGGCTCTACACCGTTGCCCGCAATGCGATCGTCGACCGGAGCAGGAACCGCACTGAGCTGCCGGCCGAGGTGCCGGACACGGCAACGGTCGAGCCCGGTCCGCCCGAACGCGCGGAGACGTCCTACGTGGCGTGGCGTGTGCACCGTGCCCTCGAAGAACTGTCCGGCAACGAGCGCGACGTGATCGAGCTCGCGTATTACGCTGAGCTCTCGCAGAGCGAGATCGCCGACTTCCTCGGCATCCCACTCGGCACCGTGAAGACGCGGACGCGCGCGGGGCTGAGCCGCCTGGCCGATCTCCTCGAAGGAGAGTTGCAGTGAGCCGGGTGCCGGAGTTCGACGATCTGGTCGGCATGGACGTGCCCGAGGAGGAGCGGCAGCGCCTGCGGCGCGCGCACGAACTGCTCGTCCAGGCCGGGCCCCCGCCCGAGCTCTCGCCGGCAATGGACGCGGTCCCCTGGCCCGAAGAGTCCCAGCGGCCAGCCGGCAAGCCGAGGCAGCAGCGGTTGCTCTTGCTCGCTGCCGCGCTTGCAACTGCAGCGGTGCTCGGCTTCGTGCTCGGGCAGTCCTCCGGGCCAAGCTCGAGCTCGGCTTCGATCGACCCCGTGCGCGTCGTGACCCTCGCGGGGACGAGCCTCGATCGCAATGCGCGAGGGACGCTCGCGCTCGGCAAGGCGGATGAGGGTGGCAACTGGCCGATGCTCCTCCATGCGACGGGCCTGCGACAGCTGCCGGAGGGCGGCTACTACAACCTCTACCTGACGAAGGGCGGCAAGCCGGTCGTGCTCTGCGGCAGCTTCAACGTGAGGAGCGGCGAGGCGATCGTGCGGTTCAGCGCGGCGTATGACCTCAGCCACTTCGACCGGAACGGCTGGGTGATCACACGCCAGCTACCGAGCAACCACGAGCCGACCCAGATCGTTCTGAAGCCGACGGTTGCCTAGGGCGCGATGCGGCCGCGCTCGACGAACGCGGCGTGCGTGACCGGCATCTTGGCCGCAAAGAACTGTTCGACGGCGTTCGCGTAGCGACGGATCTCGCGCTGGGCCGTCTCTGCCGCACGCAGGGAGACGAAGTTCATCAGGGCACGGGCGTTCACGGTCCAGAAGAACTCCGTGTAGGCGCCGACCGGTATGACAGACCGCGCGAGCTCGCGCGCGACGCCTGCTTCGACGAGTCGCTCGTACGTCTCGAAGGCGTGCTCGTAGACCGCCCGTAGCTCTTCGCGCGTTCGCTCGGCGAGCTCGTCGTCCACCGGCTCGAAGGAATAGGCACCGGGTTTGCCGACCTGGCTGCGCACGTCTTCAGGCTCCGGGATATAGAAGTCGTCGGTCGCCTTCGCATAGCGCATGGAAAACTCATTGAAGGAGCCAACACGGTGGCGAAACCATTCGCGCGCAACGAAGATCGGCGTGCGGACATGGAACCGGAACGAGTTGTGCTCGAACGGCGTGCCGTGCAGATCGCGCATCAGGAAACGGATCAGACCCTCGTCGGAGTCGTCCATCTCGTCCTTGCGGCGGGCGAAGCTGACGCGAGCCGCGTTCACGACCGAGAGGTCGGTAGCCATGGCGTCGTCGAGCCTGACGAAGCCGTGGTCGAGGACACGGATGGCGTCCTCGGCTGTCACTCTGTCGGTCGTGGCCACTCCCGAATCCAGTTTAGTCGCGCCCCCGGCGGACATCGCCGCGCACTGGGGCATCGAACTAGGCGCGTCGCTCGAGCCGCTCGCACCGAGCCGCGCCCTCGTCTTGCGGAGCGGCGTCTATGTCATCCGCGACGCAAAGACCAGTCTCGAAAGCGTCCGGTGGGAGCACGAATTCCTCGGCTTCCTGGCGCCACGGGTGGCCGAGGTCGTGGCGCCTTTGACGGCGGTGGACGGCAGCACATTTCTCGCCGTGGGTGATCACGTGATTTCCGTCACGCCGCACATAGCCGCGGAGCTGGCGGATCGAAGTGCCCCAGTTGTGCGCTACGAGGTGCCCCGGCTGCTCGCACGTCTGCACCGAGCCGCGGCCGAATGGCCTCGAGCGCGGCCGCGCCCGGGACGGCCGTCCTGGCGCGACCTCGACTGGATCGCCAACGACACCTGGGACTGGACCGCCATCGACCGAACGGCTCTCCTCGAGCGTGCCTACGAAGCGTCGCGTGAGTGGCTCGCGAGCGCGCCGCCGCTCGCCGAGTCGCCCGTCCACGGAGACTTCCATACGGACAACCTGCTCGCATCCGAGCGTGGAATCGAGGGTTTGATCGACTGGGAGTTCGCCCGAATCGACTGGCCGGCCTCCGATCTCGCCGCGGCCGTCATGGTCCTCTCCCTGCAGCGCGACGGGACGATCGACCAACGAATCGCCGACGAGACGGTGGCCGCCTATGTCGACGCCGGTGGACGCGACGAATCGCACGCGCTGGAACCCCTGTTGCGGCAGGTTCTTCTTGCCGTCGCACTCCACGCGCGAACCCGCAAGGCGACTGGTCAGAGTTGGAGCCCGGAGTTCCAGGGAATGCTCGAGACTGCCCTGGAGCGCTTTGTCTGAGCTTTTCGTCGGCACCTCTGGCTGGTCGTATCCCTCCTGGAAGCCGGGGTTCTACCCGGCCGGGACCGACGCGAAGGAGTTCCTCCGCTTCTACGCGGCGCGTTTCTCGACCGTCGAACTGAACACCACCGGCTACCGGCTGCCCGCCGAGGAGCAGTTTGCGCGCTGGGCCGAGCAGACGCCGGCGGGCTTCACGTTCGCGCCGAAGCTCGCGGGCAACCGACCACGCCTGTTGGCCGAGTTCGGACGCGTGCGTGCACTCGGGGACCGGCTTGGGCCGATTCGCGTCCAGTTGATCAGCGCCCGAGACGAGGGGATGATCGAGCTGATCCTCGGCTCGCTCGACCCCGACCTGAAGCTGGCCTTCGATCTCGCGCATCCCTCCTGGGACGGCATCGAGTCACGGCTTGCGGAGGCAAGCGCGGTGCGGATCAACGACCTCGACCACGAGGCGCCGTTCCGATACGTGCGGTTCCGCGATCCGCCGTATGACGACGAGGCGTTGCAGGAATGGGCCGACCGGCTACGCGCTGTCGACGTGCCCCTGTATGCGTACTTCCGGCACGAGGACGAGCCGACGGCCCCGGCGTACGCCTTACGGTTGCTGGAGCTGCTCGGTCAGTGAACGCGGCACTTCGTGTCGACTCCGGCGATGGAGTCCTGCAAGGCGTTCCGCTGCTGTTCGTAGGCCACGTCTTCGGGGCTGTTCGGGTTGTAGTCGTGTAGGCCCGGGAGCGTGACGCTCACGTCCGGAGTCACGCCGGGCCCGATCGCCGTCAGCCGGTACTTCGCGCCGTTGCCGGGCCCGCGTGAGGTGAATCCGTAGAAGCCGTAACAGAAGACTCCGGTCGGTCGGTGAGACAGAAAGGCGTTCTCCCGCCGCCAGCCCTTCCCGTAACGCGAATCGAGCGTGTCGACGTAGATGTTGCGGCCGTAGGTGTCGAGCGGAGAGCCGACGCGCGTCGCGGAGAAGCCGTACACGGGCCGGCCGTCGTAGGTGAGCCGCCCGAAGAGGTGGTGGTAGCGGCCGTCGTAGACCCAATCAGTCCATGCCTCCAGCGTCGCGATCGCGCCCGACCAGTGGGAGAGATGAAGCTCCCAGGCGCCCAGCCCGCCGCGCCGAGGGCCGTCGAAGTTGGGAAGCGTCCGACGCCAGGATTGGAGCGCCCAGTAGGAACCGTCGGGCGCAGCGCAGGCAGCGATCTGGAACGCCAGCCTCGGTCCGTCGTAGGCGCGGCACTGGTTTTTGAACGAGGTCCAATTCCGGCCCGAATAGTCCTTGCGGAGCCTGACCTGCGGCCGGCTCGTCGTCGGTTGCCGCGCGTCGATTGCGCCCCATGCGCGCACGTGCATGACCCGTCCGCGGACCTTGTAGGTGACCATTGCGTGACCGCTCGCGTCGACTCCGAGCCTGACGCTTTGCGCGTTCCGATCGATGATCTCCGAGGCGCGAGCAGCACCGGCGGCGGAGATGAAAGCGAGTGCTGCGGCGATGAGGAAGGTGACCTTCATCAGTCTCAAAGTACCCGCCCTCCCTCCCGATCAGGCTCCCTCGAACGAGTGTTCCGAGCCTCAGAACCGAGCTGTTGCGCCCAGATGGCGCTCATACGCCCCGGTCTCCAGGATCTCGGCGATCCGGGCGACCGCGTGGCGGAGCTCGTCGTCGGTGTTGTAGTAGTGCGGCCCGAGCCGAAGTCCCGCGTCGGGACGGAAGTCGCAGAGGATCTGGCGCTCGCTCAGCTCCTTGTGCACGGCTTCGAATTCCGGCGTGCGTACGGTAACCGTGCCGCCACGGCGGGCCGAGTCGCGCGGACTCCCGACGTCGAAGCCGGCTTCGTCGAACAGGTCGATGAGGAGTTGGGTCTGACGGACCGAGTTCTCGCGGATGCGATCGACGCCGATCTCCTCGATCAGGTCGTAGCCCGCAGTCGCCGCGTAGAGCGCAGGGACGTTCGGCGTGCCGGTGAGAAAGCGTGCCGCACCCTCCGCGTAGTCGAGCTCGGGCTCGAAGCCGAAGGGACGTGCGTGCGCTTGCCAGCCGACGAAGGTGGGCTCCAGCACGTCGGCGAGGTCGGGCCGGACGTAGAGCCACCCGTTGCCCGGCCCGCCGCACAGCCACTTGACGCTGCCTCCGACCGCGAAATCGACGTTCAACGCCGTCACGTCGAGCGGCACGATTCCGGCGGACTGGTATGCGTCGAGCACGACGTGCGCACCGACCTCGTGCGCGCGACGGACGATCGCGGCGACGTCCTGGATCTCCGCC
>DASVEU010000062.1:0-2507 GCA_036380395.1 Gaiellaceae bacterium | reverse complement strand
CTCTTTCAGTAGTAGTAGGGGCTGTGGAAAAGGGGGAAACCGCCTCGTTTTCCGAGCGTAGTGGGCCCGTGTGACATGGGGACCCGTTGGGGGAATCGGTGCACCGATCCGATGGGCGCCGACCGGCGTCCCCGTTACCTCCCGGGTTCCGCACACGTTGTCCGTGGACGCCGATCATCCCGCGCGGGCCCTGCCGCGGATGATGCGGGAGAGGTCCTGGACCTGCCGGTACGTGGTGCTCCTGGCGCGCATGTCGCGCTCGATCTTCAAGATGCCGTGTCGCGCCGTGGTGTGGTCCCTGCCGCCGAACGTGTCCCCGATCTTGACCAGGCTCTGGCCGCTGCACTCGCGCATGATGTACATGGCGACGTGTCGCGCCGTCGTGAGCGGGCGCGAGCGGTTCGGGGACACCAGGTCGTGGACCGACAGGCCGAAGTACCTGGCGCTCTCCTCGAGGATGAGCTGCGGGGGGATCTCGGCTTCGGACTGCGGCAGGAGGTCCTCGAGGGCGTGCTCCGCGAGCTCGATGGTGATCGCGTGGCCGGTGAGATCGGACCAGGCGACCACGCGCACGAGCGCGCCCTCGAGCTCGCGGATGTTCTGGTCGAACTTGCTGGCGATGAAGTCGATGACGTCGTCGGGAAGATGCACGGCCTCGCGCTGCGCCTTGAGCTGCAGGATCGCGATCCGAGTCTCGAGGTCGGGTGGCTGAACGTCGACGCAGAGCCCGAGGCGGAACCGCGACTGCAGACGCTCCTCCATGCCGAGCTCCTGCGGGGGCCGGTCCGACGCGATCACGATCTGACGCTCCTTCTCGTGCAGCGCGTTGAACGTGTGGAAGAACTCGGTCTGGGTCTCCTCGCGCTTGGCGAGGAACTGGATGTCGTCGACGAGCATGACGTCCACGTCGCGATAGCGCGCCGCGAACTGGTAGCCCTGACGTTCGCGGACGGCCTTGATGAACTCCGCCATGAAGCTCTCGCTCGTCACGTACTTCACGCGGAGTCGCGGGGAGAGTCGGTGCATCTGGTGGCCGATGGCGACGAGCAGGTGTGTCTTGCCGAGGCCGACGCCGCCGTAGATGAAGAGCGGGTTGTAGGCCTTGGAGGGAGGCGCCTCGGCGACCGCCATGCCCGCCGCGTGGGCGAACCGGTTCGACGGCCCGGGGACGAACGCCTCGAAGGTGTAGTTGGGGAACGGGAGCCCCGGCGTGACGGCCGGGCGCGAGGTATCGCTCGAGGATCGGTCGGGTGGCGGCGGTGAGGGATCGGCATCGCCTTGCAACGCAGCGTCTTCGGGAGGAGCCGCGCGGAAGCGGACGCGTACCGGGAGCCCCAGGGCCTCGGTGGCCGCGGTGCGGATCAGGTCGGCGTAGTTCTTGGCGAGCCGGTCCTTGACGTACTCCGAGGGCGCGACCACGTCGAGGACGCCGTCGCGCAGGCGGGTGGCGCGCACGTCCTGGAACCACATCGAGAACGAGCTCTCCGAGAGCTCGCTGCGAGCGCGCTCGACGACCCGGGACCAGGTGCTCTCGGCGGCTTCTTCGAACGACGCGACGGCCATACGATGTCCACAGTGCCTTTCCACAAGTGTGGAAACCCTTGGGGAAGGGCAAGACGCCCTGCGGGGATGCGGGCGCCGAGGTGAAGCGCGCCGGACTATAGCACCGCCGTTTTTCCCAATGCCCGTCTGCCGGGTGCTTTTGACGCACTTTCTGGCCGCCAAGTGTTCACACGGCGTTCGCAAGACCGGCGGCTATACTTGGTGACCTGCAGAGGGGCGCGTTGCAACTCGAGCCATCTTTACCGAAGGACATGGGATGTCGAAGCGGACGTACCAGCCGAACAATCGTCGACGGGCCAAGCGCCACGGGTTCCGCCTTCGGATGCGGACGCGTGCGGGGCGCGCGATCGTCGCGCGCCGGCGTGCCAAGGGCCGTTCCCGTCTGTCCGCGTAACGACACGGGCGCGTAGCCGGCGCGAGCGCAGGTCACGAGCGCCACGACCAGGTCAGAGGTCGGTCGCATCCTGGCAACGGGCCGCGCGTTCCACGGAGAGCGGGTGGTAGTGTTTGTCGCTCCCGGCTCGGGGACGGTGGCGTTCGTGGCCGGACGCCGCGTCGGGGGCGCGGTCTTGCGTAACCGGGCCCGGCGGATCCTTCGGGCCGCTTGGCGGGAGCTCGAGCCGACGGTCCTGGAGGGATACGACATCGCACTGGTCGCCCGAGCAAGCATCCACCGGGCACGAACGCACGAGCTGGTGACGGAGGTGGAGAAGCTGCTCTCTCGCGCGCGGGTGGCTCGTTCGTGAAGCGCGCTCGTGGGCTTTCGTGGATCGTGGGCGCGCCGGCGCGCGGGCTGCTGATCGGGCTGATACGCCTGTATCGGCTCACGCTGTCGGGATGGCTCGGCGGCCAGTGCCGCTTCTACCCGACCTGCTCGAGGTACGCCGAGGACGCGATCCGAACGCACGGGGCCGTCCGGGGGACGGCGCTCTCGGCGTGGAGGC
>DASVEU010000061.1:0-2052 GCA_036380395.1 Gaiellaceae bacterium | reverse complement strand
GACGGAGGCGTCGCCGCGCCCCAGGCGGCTCGAAGCGACGACAAGGTCGTGCGCGGACGACACGCCGAGCCCGCCCAGCTCGACGGGGACGGGCGCCCTGAAATAGCCGGAGGTCTTCAGCGCCTCGATCGCCTCGAAGGGGTAGCTGCCGTCGCGGTCGTGCTCGGCCGCGTGGACGGCGAGCCCCGCGGAGAGGTCCTCCGCTATCGCCACGAGACGCGCCCCGGCGTCGGTACGGGCAGCGAGCTCAATCGGCATGGGTCGTGACCTCCAGGGCAACGGGCACGCCGTTCGTGACCATGTCGTAGACGGCGGAGCGCTCCCGCGCCCGCTCCACGACCTCGCGCAGCTTCTCCTCCGTGGCGTCGCCTGTCACGCGGAACGACACGGTGATGCGCTCGAACCCGTTGCGCGGCTCGTCGTCCAGCCCGAATGCGCCGCGCGCGTCGAGCTCGCCGGTCAGGGTCGACTCGACCGAACCCAGCTCCACCTTGCGCGCCGTCGCCACGTAGACGATCGAGGTAGTCAGGCAGGCGGCCAGCGCGTGCAGCAGATACTCGACCGGGTTCGGCCCGCTGTTGCTGCCGAGCAGGATCGCCGGCTCGCCGGCGTTGAGCTGGAACTCCTCGATGCGCGTGCTGTCCTCGGCGCCCGCGCCGTAGAAGCCCTTGATCGTCGAGCGGTTGTGGGCCTCGTCGACCCAGCGGTTGGTGGCGCGGAACTGGAACTTCGCCAGCTCGGGCTGCGCCTTGATCAGGTCCAGCGTGGCGAACATCTTCTCCGCGTCGACCCCGTTGCGGATGGTGTCTGTCGTTACGTTCACTGCGAGGCCTCCTGGGTCGTCGTGCGATTGGTAGAAGGGCTTGCTTCGTTCGCGAGCGATGGTCCCAGCGGCTGGTTTCCCGAACCTTGCGTAGAGCTTTCTAAGCTTGCTGGGGATGACGCAGCCGGGTGGTACGAGAGTCCAGCTCTGCGGACGGCTGGTCGTGAGGCTGGAGGGGCAGCGAGTGGAGGATCAGCTGCCGGGCGCCAAGGGGCGGCTGCTACTGGCCTACCTCGTTCTCAATCGCGCCCGGCGGATGAATCGGGACGAACTGTTGAACGCGGTCTACGGCGACGACGTATCACCCGACCACCAGCCGCGGTTGACCGTGCTGCTCTCGAAGCTGCGTCGCGTGCTCGGGCCGGGATTGGTGACCGGACGATCCGAGATCGAGGTCGTTCTGGCGCGCGATGCTTTCGTCGACGTTGAGGCCGCGCGTGAGGGCCTGCACCGCGCCGAGTACCACGTCGCCAACGAAGAGTGGGCTGAGGCCTGGGGCCCTGCCGGCATCGCGTACCACATCGCCAACCGGCCCCTGCTCCATGGTCAGGACCGATCATGGCTCGACGAGTGGCGACGACGCCTCGACGACATCCGGTTGCGCGGACTCGAATGCTTCGCCCAGGCGCGCCTCGGCCTCGGCGGACCAACGCTGCCGCAGGCCGAGACGTGTGGGCGGAGGCTCATCGAGTTGGCGCCCTACCGTGAGAGCGGTCACCAGATCCTGATGGAGGCGCTTGCGCGGCGCGGAAATGCTGCCGAGGCGCTACTCGTCTACGACCGCCTTCGGATCCTGCTTCGCGACGAGCTCGGAATCGCGCCCAGCCCGGCCGTGCAGAGCGTCTACCGACGCCTGCTCGACCAGACGACGACGACGGCCTAGGTCTCTTCTGCCTGCGCGAGGATGTCCTCGCGGGAGACCTTGCCGACTAGATCCGGGTGGTCAGTCCGTAGGTGCTCCTGCGCGTCCTCCCATAGTCGGTCATCGTCCTCAGCCTCAACGACGTGACCGCAGACGCAGTCGATCCGCTTCATGAACTCAGTGTAAGCCGCTGCCTTCGCCACATCGGGGTTATGGTGGAAGACCAGTACTCGCGGGGCTTCACCGTTTCCTCTCCCGCCCAGTGGTCCAAATCGAGAGGAAGCGGGTCACGGAGACGGCCTTGGTTTCGAAGCTTCGCTCAGTCCGTCTTACCCACGTCCTCCTCGCCGTGGCCGTGGACGCAGCC
>DASVEU010000060.1:0-13582 GCA_036380395.1 Gaiellaceae bacterium | reverse complement strand
GTCTGCAAGCTGCTCCCACAGCTCGCGCACGAGGCGTGTCTTGCCGACGCCGGGATCGCCGACGATCGTGACGAGGACTGGGTGCGATCCCTCCACGGCGCGGCGGTACGCGGATTGAAGTAGCTCGAGCTGTTCGTCCCGTCCGACGAACGCGCGCGCGAGCCCGCCCACTCCGCGCGTGCGCATGAGCGAGAGCCCGCGCACCAAGGGCCGGCAGGCGACGCCGCCGGTTTTGCCTTTCGCCTCGACGGTCTTCGGCTCGCCGAATTCGAACGCTCCCCGCACGGCGGAGACCGTTCGCTCCCCGGCGAGGATCTCGCCCGGCTCGGCCGCCTGCTCGAGGCGCGCGGCAACATTGACAGCGTCCCCGCTGACGAATGAGCTCCCCTCACGGGGCCGCCCCGCGACCACTTCGCCCGTGTTGACGCCGATCCGCAGGGACAGGTCGCCTGCAAAGACGGCTTCGAGTCGCCGCTGCATCGCCAGCGCGGTGTGCAGGGCGCGCTCGGCGTGGTCCTCGAGCGCCTCCGGCGCCCCGAACGCGGCCATCACCGCGTCCCCGGCGAACTTCTCGACGGTTCCTCCGGCTCCCTCGATCTCCGCGCTCATCGCGTCGTAAAACCGTTCCAGCCGGGCCCGAGTCCGCTCGGGATCCTGATCGCCCGCGGCCGCGGTCGAGTCGACGAGATCCGCGAACATGACCGTGGCGAGCTTGCGCTCGGAATGGTCGGGCACGGCCCAAGTCTGGCCCAGAAACACCCGCAAGTACACTTCCCGGCCGTGTTCGACACCCTTTCAGACAGGCTCCAGGGTGCGCTCGGCGACCTGCGCGGGCGCGGAAAGCTCGACGATGAGGCGATCTCGCGTGCCATGCGCGAGATCCGTCTCGCGCTCCTCGAGGCCGACGTCAACTTCGAGGTCGTCAAGGTCGTCCACGACGAGCTGACTGCCGTCATGGGCTCCGGCAGCTCACAACTCGCATTCACAGGCCGGCCGCCGACGGTGATCCTGCTCGCCGGTCTGCAGGGATCGGGCAAGACGACGGCCGCCGCGAAGCTTGCGCTCATGCTGCGCAAGGAAGGCCGCAGCCCGGGGCTCGTCGCCGCCGACCTGCAGAGGCCCGCCGCGATCGACCAGCTCGAGCAGCTCGGCACGCAGATCCAGGTTCCGGTCTATCGCGGCGAAGGCACGGATCCCGTCGCCGTCGTGCGCGACGGCCTCCGGCAGCTCTCCGACGACGGTGTCGACACGATCATCCTCGACACCGCGGGACGCCTGCACGTGGACGAGGAGCTGATGCAGGAGCTCGAGCGCGTCCGCGACGAGGCGAAGCCCGCCAACGTGCTGCTCGTCGTCGACGCGATGACCGGGCAGGAGGCCGTGAACGTCGCACTCGCGTTCCAGGAGCGGATCGCGTTCGACGGCGTCGTGATGACGAAGCTCGACGGCGATGCGCGCGGCGGCGCGGCGCTCTCGGTGAAGGCCGTCACCGGCCGTCCGATCAAGCTGATCTCCGTCGGCGAGAAGCTCGACCAGCTCGAGTACTTCCATCCCGACCGGATGGCATCCCGCATCCTCGGCATGGGCGACGTCCTGACGCTCATCGAGCGCGCCGAGGAAGCGGTCGAGGAGGACGAGCAGAAGGACCTCGAGGCCCGGATGATGAAGGGCCAGTTCACCTTCGACGATTTCCTGAAGAGCTACAAGATGCTGCGCCGCATGGGACCGATCCAGGGCGTGCTGAAGATGATCCCGGGCCTCGGCAAGCAGCTGGAGGGAATGGACGAGGTCGACGAGAAGCAAATGGGTCGCGTCGAGGCGATCATCCTGTCGATGACCCCGCAGGAGCGAGGACTGCCGAAGGTGATCGACGGCTCGCGGCGCCTACGCATCGCGAACGGATCGGGAACGACGGTGGAGGAAGTGAACCGTCTGCTGGACGCGCGCAAGCAGATGGAGAAGCTCATGAAGGGTATGAGCAAAGGCAAGCTGCCGGATCTCGGTGCCCTGACCGGACAGGCGCCGGCGGCAACCCCGCAGCCGGGACAACGAAAAGCGACAAAATCCAACAAACGCAAGAAGCGACAGAAATCCAGGAGGTAAATTTGGCCGTACGCATGAGGTTGACGCGAGTCGGATCGAAGAAGAATCCGGTGTATCGCGTCGTGGTCGCCGACTCGCGCTCACCGCGTGACGGCAAGTTCATCGAGATCGTCGGGCGCTACAACCCGCAACACGATCCATCCCTGATCGAGTTCGACGAGGACCGGGTGAAGGACTGGCTCGGCAAGGGCGCCTTGCCGTCGGAAGCAGTGAGCAAGCTGCTCAAGATCAGGAACCTGAACCGGTAACGGTGGCGGAGCTGCTCGAGTATCTGGCGCGGCAGCTCGTCGACGAGCCGGATGCCGTGCGCGTCGAGAGAGTCGAGGAGGCCGACGCAGTCGTGCTTCGCCTGCACGTGGCGCAAGACGATCTCGGCAAGGTGATCGGCCGGCAGGGACGCATTGCGCGTGCGTTGCGCACGATCGTCCGTGCGGGCAGCGTGCGCGAGCATCGCCGCGTGCAGCTCGAGATCGTCGACTAGACGAGCGGCGGTCCCGTGAGCGCGTCTCAGACCGTCGTCGTCGGGCGTGTCGGCAAGTCCCACGGTCTCGACGGCTCGTTCGTCGTCGAGAACGCGAGCGACGCGCCGGAACGCTTCGAGGTAGGGGCCGAGCTGATCGTCGAGGGTGAGCCCGCCAAGGTCGTCGCCCGCAGACATGCGCGTGGGCGTCCTGTGATCCGCCTCGACCGGCGCGTGCCCCGAGGAGCGGAGCTCGAGGTTCCACGGGAAGCGCTCGCACCGGCAGGCGAGGACGAGTACTACGTGTTCCAACTGGTCGGCCTGCGCGTCCAGGAGGACGGCGGAGACGAGCTCGGGACTGTCACGAACGTGGTGCCGGGCGTGGCGAACGACGTGCTCGAGCTCGACTCCGGGATCGCCCTGCCGATGGTGGAGGACTGTGTGCGCGTGGTCGATCTTGCCGCTGGCCGGATCACGGTCGCTCCGGGCTTTTCCGGAGCGGCTAGCTAACCTGGGTCGCTCGCCCGTGCAGCTCGACGTCTTCACTCTGGTTCCGCATGCCTTCGCCTGGCTGACGGAGCAACGCCCGGTCGCCAGCGTCCTCGGCACCGAGCTCGACCTGCGGCTCTTCTCGTACCGCGACACCACGCCGCTTCGCGCCGCGCAGGTGGACGACGAGCCTTACGGCGGCGGCGCAGGCATGGTCCTGCGGGTCGATGTCGTCGCAGCAGCGCTCGAGACCGTCTACGGCGGCGTGCCCGATCGGCGTGTGATCGCATTGACGCCGCAGGGCCGTCAGCTGACGCAGGACGTCGTGGAGGAACTGGCGGACGAGGAGCGGCTCACTCTGCTGTCCGCCCGCTTCGAGGGATTCGACGAGCGCGTCGTGCAGCACCTCGCGTCGGACGCGATCTCGATCGGGCCCTACGTGCTGTCGAACGGCGACCTGCCCGCGATGGTCCTCGTCGACGCGATCGCGCGCAGGCTGCCCGGGGCGATCAAGGAGGAGTCGGGTGCGTTCGAGAGCTTCTCCTCCGAGCTCGACGGTGGTCTGGAGTATCCGCACTACACGCGTCCCTCCGAGTTTCGCGGCTGGCACGTTCCGGAGGTTCTGCTTTCGGGCGACCACGGAAAGATCGAGGAATGGCGACGGGAACAGAGCCGGCGGCGGACCGTCACGTGAGCGATCACTACGCGCTGCTCGGTGTGCGATCCGACGCGTCGCCGCAGGAGATCGAGTCGGCCTACCGTCGTGGCGCGCTCGAGCTCGGCTACCAGGACGGCGCTTGGCATGAGCTGAGAGACGCGTACGACGTCCTGCGCGATCCGGAAGAGCGCGCGAGATACGACGCCGAGCGAGACGGATTCGGGCCGCCGCCTGCGGCTCCGCAGAAGAAGTCGCACAACCCGATCGACCGCTTCTTCCCGAATCTTCCCCACGGCTGGCGGGTCGGGATCGACTGGGTCGTGACGATCGCGGGCGCCATCGCGATCGTCCTCGCGATCAAGGCCTGGATCGTGAATCCGTATCGCATCCCGTCGTCGTCGATGGAGCCGACGCTGCACTGCGCGAGGCCGGCCCAGGGCTGCGAGGCGGCCACCTCGGACCGGGTGCTGGCGAACCGCTTCATCTACCGCTTCCGCAACCCGAAACGGGGCGAGATCGTGGTGTTCACGACGCCGAGCCTGGCGAAACAGGAGTGCGGCTCCGAAGGAACGTTCGTCAAGCGGCTGATCGGGTTGCCCGGCGACGTGTGGGAGGAGCGAGCAGGCTACGTCTACATCGACGGGAAGAAGCTGAACGAGCCGTACGTCAAAGCCGATCGGCGCGACACCCAGACCCTCAGTCTGCGGGACATCCCGCCCAGGAACACTTACACCCGGATCCCGAAGGACTACTACCTGATGATGGGAGACAACCGGAGCTCCTCCTGCGACTCGCGCCGCTGGGGCCTCGTGCCGCGCAAGAACCTGATCGGGAAGGTCTTCGCCACGTACTGGCCACCGGGCCGGATCTCCTTCCACTAGGCACTTAGTGGCTCTGAGCCACTAAGTCGTTCTTTCGCTAGGATTCCGCCCCGGCCTTCGGGCCGTCCCCTTATGAGCAAGGTGATCGAAGCACTCGAGCGCGCCCAGTTGCGCGGTGACATCCCGAAGTTCAAAGCGGGGGACACGGTCCGTGTCCATTTCAAGGTGATCGAGGGCCAGCGGCAGCGCATTCAGGTCTTCGAGGGCATCGTGATCAAGCGCCAGGGCGCCGGCGCCCGCGAGACGTTCACCGTCCGCAAGCAGTCCTTCGGCGTCGGCGTCGAGCGCACGTTCCCGCTCCACACGCCGAAGATCGAGAAGATCGAGGTCGCCGCGGTCGGCGACGTCAACCGCGCGAAGCTCTACTACCTCCGCGGGAAGGTCGGCAAGAAGGCTCGCATCCGCGAGTTGCGCCAGGACGTCCGCGCGCCCAAGGGCGCGCCTCCCGTAGAAGTCGCTGAAAGCAACGTTTCCGCCGACACCCCGGCAGAGCCCGCCGAGTAGACGGCTATCCTCGGCGCCGTGGCGCCTCGCACCGGCCAGAAGCTCCTGAAGTTCGACCGGCAGCTCGGGGCCCGGCTGGTCGCGGGAACCGACGAGGCCGGTCGTGGCTGCCTGGCGGGGCCCCTGGTGGTGGCCGGCGTGCTGCTCGACTACGACTGCCTGCGCGACCACAAGGTGCGACCGCTCGGGTATCTCAACGACTCGAAGCAGTGCTCGCCGGAGCGTCGCGAAGAGCTGTTCCACGCGGTGCTGGGGTGCGCGGAGCAGGTTGTGGTGCGGGTGATTCCGCATGGCGCGATCGATCGCAACGGTCTGCACAAATCGAATCTCGCCGCGATGCGCGAGATCCTCCACACGCTGTCGCCGCCGGCCGAAGCATGTCTCGTCGACGGCTTCCGCCTAGGCCCGACGGCGCCTCCCCACAGGGCGATCGTCGACGGTGACGAGAAGAGCGCCGCGATCGCCGCGGCCTCGATCGTCGCCAAGGTGACGCGTGACCGTCTGATGCGGCGGATGGACGCGCTCTTCCCGCATTACGGCTTCTCGTCGCACGTGGGGTACATCACGCCCGGCCATTCGAGGATCGTGCGCGAGCGTGGGCCGTCACGCATTCACCGACGTTCCTTCCAGGCGATGTGTTACCTGAAAGAGGAGGAGCTGGCGGCACTGTCCGCCTGACGACCTACTCTCGTTGTCGTGTCCGAGCACAGTGCCTTCGGCGACGATCCTTTCGGCCGTGCGGCAGAACGTGCTGCGCGCTTCTTCGGAACGCCGCAATACATCATCGGGCAGACGCTCATCGTCATCGCCTGGATCGCGCTCAACTCGGTCGCGCTCATGGCGCATTGGGATCCCTACCCGTTCATTCTCCTGAACCTTGCCTTCTCGACCCAGGCCGCGTATGCCGCACCGCTGATCTTGCTGGCCCAGACGAGACAGGCTTCGCGCGACAAGGTGATGGGCGAAAAGCTCGAAACGCACCGCGAGAAGACCGAGCACAACGCCGAGCAACGCGTTGCTCGACTGAAGAGGGAGACGGACAAGCTCGAGGCGCTGCTCGAGGCGAACACGGATCTGACGAAGCAGGACAAAGAGCTGACCGAGCAGGTCGCTGGGTTGACCCGTGAGATCCATGCGCTTCTGACGAAGCAGGCCTAGCGGACCCAAACACCGGCCCCAGGCGTATCACGTCATTGAGCGACGACGGGAGGCCGAAGATGCCTAGACGTTTGCTGGCGACGGCAGCAATCTGCATCGGCTGTGCCGCGACGGCGGCGAACGCAGATGGAGGGGGGCCCGGTGCGGGTGTTCAGCAGGGTTGGGACGGGCTGGCCAACGGGGCGGTCCGGTACGTCGCGGTGCCCGCTGCCGGCTCGACAGCTCTAGAAGTGATTCGCCGTCAGGACGGTCGCGTGCTGAAGTTCATGGCGCTCAAAGGCACCTGGGGAATCCCCGTCGTCGCGTTCGACGGCACTGCTGACGGTTTGATGGGAGACGGCCGCACGCTGCTGCTCGGCGAGCCGACTACGGGACCGGCGCTCCGGAAGCACAGCACGTTCGCGCTGGTCGACTTGAAGAGCATGAAGCTGGTGCGGAAGCTGAGGCTGCCAGGGCACCAGGTCTTCGATGCGCTCTCGCCGGATGGGCGCTACCTCTACTTCATCGAGTACGTCTCCGCGGAGGACTTCAATCGCTATCGCGTGCGAGCATATGACCTGCATGCAGGCCGCCTGCTCGCGCGGGCGGTCATCGACAAGCGCGAGTCGGAAACGGCGATGCAGGGCGCGCCGATCTCGCGCGTGACGTCGCAGGACCGAACCTGGGCTTACACGCTGTACGGCGGCCCGGACAAGACGTTCATCCACGCGCTCGACACCATGCACGCGGGCGCCGTCTGTATCGACCTCCCGTGGAAGAGCCAACCGAAACGCCTCTTCGAGTTCCGGATCCGCCGCGCCGGTGACGGTCGTCTGGTCGTGCGAGGGCCCCGTGGCCGCACGTTGGCGGTGGTCGATCGGAACAATCTGCACGTGGTGAATGCCGTTCGAGATCCGTGACAGACATGCGCAGCCGCGCGGCGTAGCCTCCCGTCGTGTCTGTGCGTCCCGGCAAGCGCGCCGAGCAGCGCGCCGTGTGGTGGTACCGCCTGCGCGGGTACAGAATCCTGGCGACGAACGCCTGGGTCGCCGGCTACGAGCTCGACATAGTCGTTCGCCGGGGCCGGCGGGTGATCTTCTGCGAGGTGAAGGAGAAGCTGGGCGAGCGGTTCGGCGACCCGCTCGAGATGGTGGATGACGAGAAGCAGCGCCGAATCCGGCTGGCCGCGGACGCCTGGCTCGCACGCCATCCGGAGACGACCGGGCTACAGGTGTCTTTCGACGTGATCGCCGTCCGCAGCGGCCAACTGGAGCGGGTGGCCCAGGCTTTTTGACCCCGGCGTCGAACTGGCGCGGGTGGCCCCGACGCAGGACGCCCTCTACGCCGAGCTCGATCTGGCCCTCTCCTGGTCCGAGCGTGACCTCCCAGAACGGGAGCGGACGAAGCACGTGCACCGGCTTCATCCGTATCTGGGCAAGTTCATCCCGCAGCTGGTGGAGATCCTGCTGGGAAGGTATCTCCGGCCGGGCCACCACGTGCTCGATCCGTTCGCCGGTTCGGGAACGACGCTCGTACAGGCGCTCGAGAGCGGCCTCGACGCCACCGGCGTGGACGTCGCGGCGTTCAACTGTTTGCTCATCGACGTCAAGACTCGTCCGTACAACCCGTTCGTCCTGGAGCAGGAGCTGCGAGCGGTACACGCACGCGTCGGCGAGACGGCAGTCGAGCGTCCGGCGGCCTACATTCGCCGCTGGTACGCGCCGCAGGCCGCACGCGAGCTGCTCGGCTTCCGCGCGCTGATCGACGACTACGAGCACGCAGACGTGCTCCGCGTCGTCCTCGCCCGCGCGGCGAGATCGGCGCGTCGCACGACCCACTTCGATCTCGAATTTCCGCGTGAGCCGCAGCTCGAGCCCTACTGGTGTCACAAGCATCGGCGGGAGTGCCGGCCCGTCGAGACGGCGTCGCAGTTCCTGCGCCGCTACACGCTCGACACGCTGGCACGGCTGAAGGAGTTCTCGCGCGTCCGCGCACGCGGCCGCTGCGCCTCGATCATCCACGGCGATGTGCGCGAGGAGCAGTTGCCCGGCCGCTACGACGGGGTGCTCACCTCGCCGCCGTACCCAGGGCTGATCGACTACCACGAGCAGCATCGCTACGCGTACGAGCTGCTCGGTCTCGACGATCGCCGCGAGCTCGAGGTCGGCGCGGCGGCCGCGGGGAACTCGCGCGCGGCTCTGGCTGCCTACTCCGACGGGATCGTCGAGGTGTTGCTCAACACGAAGTCCGTGCTGCGGCGAGGCGCACCGATCGTGATCGTCGTCAACGACCGCCGCGAGCTCTACCCGGAGATCCTGGAACGCGCAGGCCTTCGGCTCGAAGAACGTCTGCGCCGTCACGTGAATCGCCGGACCGGACGCCGCGCCGGCGAGTACTTCGAAGACGTGCTGATCGCGCGCTGACTCGATACACAGACGTCACAGTTGTCTGCGTAGCCTCGGAGCGTGCTCGCGCGCGCGGTCACCTTTGCCCTCGTCGGCCTCGAGCCGCGGCGGGTGGAGGTGGAGGCGCATCTCCAGGGCGGGACGCCTTCGCTCACGATCGTCGGGCTTGCCGACCGTGCCTGCCAGGAGGCGAGGCAGCGGGTACGGAGTGGAATCCTCTCAGCGGAGCTGGAGTTCCCGGGGGGTCACGTCACGGTCAACCTCGCACCGGCTGAACTTAAGAAGGAAGGCTCCGGATTCGACCTGCCGATCGCCCTGGCGCTGCTGGCAGCGTCGCATCAGCTTCCACGCGACCGCCTCGCGGAGCACGCTTCGTGCGGTGAGCTCGCGCTCGACGGGCGCCTGCGTCGCGTGGGCGGCGTCCTTGCCGTCGCCGAGGGCGCGCGTCGTGCCGAGCTGGAGCGCATCATCTGTCCATACGAAGCCTGTGCCGAGGCTGCCCTGGCAGGCGTCGAGCCGATCGGAATGCGCCATCTCGCGGATGCGGTCGCGTACCTCCGCGGAGAGCTCGAGCCGCCGGAGTACGTCGTGGGCAACGGCAAGCCGCGTCGGCGCCCGCTCGATCTCGCGGATGTTCGGGGGCAGGAACGCGGACGACGCGCGCTCGAGTTGGCAGCTGCCGGCCGTCACAACCTGCTGCTCGGCGGCCCGCCCGGCACGGGCAAGACGATGCTCGCCCGCAGGCTGCCAGGGATCCTGCCGCCGCTCGAGGAGGAGCAGGCGCTCGAGGTGACGCGAATCCATTCGGTCGCGGGTCTCGTCGACCCCGACCATCCATTGATCGGGTACGCGCCGTTTCGCGCGCCCCATCACAGCGCGTCGACGGCTGCGATCGTCGGTGGCGGACCTAGATTGAGGCCGGGCGAGGCGAGCCTTGCGCATCGAGGCGTGTTGCTGCTCGACGAGCTGGCGGAGTTCCAGCGTCCCGCCCTCGAGGCGCTGCGCCAGCCGCTCGAGGACGGCGAGCTCGTCGTCGCTCGTGCGGCCGGCAGCGTCCGCTTTCCGGCTCGGTTCCAGCTCGTCGGAACGATGAACCTGTGTCCGTGTGGAGCACGCGGGGATCCGGGTGCGCAGTGCAGCTGCTCGGCACAGAGACTCGCGCGCTATCGGGACAAGCTCTCGCGGGCGCTGCTAGATCGCTTCGACCTGGTCGTCACGATTCCGCGCGCCCGCGCGCTTGAGCTGCAAGGCGGCCCCGGGGAGAGATCGGATCCCGTCCGTTCCCGTGTCGTCGCGGCGCGCCTGCGGCTCGAGGAGACTGCGCCCAAGCGGACTTCCGCCGCCGACGAGCTGCTGACGCGGGCCGTCGAGCGGCTACCGCTCTCGGGGCGGGGCCGCGCGAAGGTCGCCGGCGTCTCGCGCACGATCGCCGCGCTGGCCGGCTCCGACGCAGTCTTGCCGGAGCACGTCGCCGAGGCGCTCGCCTATCGCGCTCCCTCCGAGCTCGCAACGCCATGAGAGTCTTGCGCAGGCGCGAGCTGCCGCCGCTGCTGCGCGCAATCCACGATCCACCGGCCCGGCTCTATCTCAGAGGAAACGGTGACGTGACGCTGCTCGCGGAGCCAGCAGTCGCAATCGTGGGCGCACGCGCGTGCTCACCCTACGGCGCCCAGGTCGCGCGCATGCTCGGCCGCGAGCTCGCCGGCGCCGATGTCGTGGTCGTGAGCGGGCTCGCGCGAGGGATCGACGGCGAGGCGCATCGCGGCGCGCTGGAGACCGAGGGCCACACGGTCGCGGTGCTCGGCTGCGGCATCGACCGCGACTATCCGGCCGCGCACACGATGCTCGCGCGTTCGATCGGCGAGCGATCGCTCATCGTGTCGGAGTACGAGGCCGGGGTGGAGCCTGCACCGTGGCGCTTCCCGGCACGGAACAGAATCATCGCCGGCCTCTGCGCTGTGACCGTCGTCGTCGAGGCGCGCGAGCGGAGCGGCGCGCTGATCACCGCCGACTTCGCCCTCGAGGAGGGCAGAGAGGTGTTCGTAGTCCCCGGTGAGATCACATCCACGTTGTCCGCCGGGACGAACGCACTCTTGCGGCTCGGCGCGACTCCGCTGACTGCGGCAGCTGACGTCCTCGAATCGTTCGGAATCCAATCGCCACCGAACCGAACGGTGGAAGGGAATCCACTCTTGGACCTTCTGCCCGCAACCGCGGACGAGCTCGTGCAGAAGACAGGGCTAGGTGTCGGGGAGGTGATGGCGGCCCTCGCCGAGCTCGATGTCGCCGGCCTGGCCTCGGAAGGCGACGGGATCTACCGACGACTCGCGTAAGGCAGTTCCGACTTTTGTAGGAGGCGAAGTTCGTTCTTGCGGCCGAGGCGAAGGGCGGCACCGCGCGCCTACCGTTAGCTTCATGATCGAAGCGACGAACCTGACCAAGCACTACGGTGAGAAGGCGGCCGTGGCCGACATCTCGTTCGAGGTTCGTCCGGGCATCGTGACTGGCTTTCTCGGGCCGAACGGCTCCGGGAAGTCGACGACGATGCGGCTGATCCTCGGGCTGGATGCTCCGACGTCCGGTGACGTGCGTGTCAACGGTAAGCACTACCGCGACCACGCGGCGCCGCTGCACGAGGTCGGAGCGCTGCTCGAGGCGCGCTCGGTCCATACGGGCCGATCGGCGTACAACCATCTGCTCGCGCTCGCACAGACGCACGGTATTGGACGCCGCCGCGTGCAGGAGATGATCGACCTCGTCGGTCTTCACGACGTAGCGCGGAAGCGCGCGGGGCAGTTCTCGCTCGGCATGGGCCAGCGGCTCGGGATTGCGACGGCGTTGCTCGGGGATCCGGCGACGGTGATGCTCGACGAGCCTGTGAACGGGCTCGACCCGGAGGGCGTCCATTGGATACGCAACCTGCTCAAGCAGCTCGCTGCGGAGGGGCGGACCGTGTTCGTCTCGTCGCATCTGATGAGCGAGATGGCCGTCACTGCTGATCATTTGATCGTGATCGGGCGGGGTCGGCTGATCGCCGACATGAGCGTCGAGGAGTTCGTGCAGAAGGCATCTGGGACACGGGTGCGCGTGCGGACTCCTCAGGCGACACGCCTGCGCGAGCTGGTGCTCGGGCCTCACGTCTCGGTGACGAGCACCGAGTCGGGCGTGATCGAGGTGGAGGGGCTGACGGCCGAGCAGGTGGGCGAGATCGCCGCTGAGCACACGATCGTCCTGCACGAGCTGACCCCCGTCCAGGCGTCGTTGGAGGAAGCATTCATGGAATTGACGCGCGAAGAAGTGGAGTTCAAATCCGTCGGCGGCGATCTCGTCCAAAGCGAGGAGTTAGCAGCATGAGCAGTGCGATCGCACCCCTAGCGCTTCCCCGTCTCGAGGAACGGAGCCGGGTCACGCAGGCCCGGGTTGCACTGTCGGAGTGGACGAAGTTCGTTTCGCTTCGCTCGACGCGCTGGTCGCTCGGAGTCGGGATCCTGCTCACGATCGCTCTGCCGGTCGTGTTCGCCGCCGTGACCGGGTCGCATTGGGCGCACATGTCGGCGGCGGAACGAGCCGATCGACACCCGCTCGACATCGCTCTTGCCGGGGTGAACGTCGCGCAGCTCGCGATTGCCGTACTCGGCGTGCTCGTGATCAGCGGTGAATATTCGACGGGGATGATCCGCTCGTCGCTGATCGCAGTGCCGAAGCGGCTTCCCGTGCTGTGGGCGAAGATCGCGGTCTACGCTGCCGTGTCGTTCATCTTGACGCTGCCGGCGGTGATCATCGCGTTCTTCGCGAGCCAGGCCATTCTCTCGCGTCATCACATTCTGCAGATCTCATTCGGAGATCCGGGCGTTGCACGGTCCGTGCTCGGCGGTGCGCTCTACGTGACTCTGGTGGGAATTTTCGCGCTCGGTATCGGCACGATCCTGCGGAACACGGCCGGTGGGATCGCGGCATTCGCGGGGATCTTCTTCGTGATTCCACCGCTGATGAACATTCTGCCGACGAGCTGGAACAACGCCATCAGCCAGTACTTGCCGAGCGAGGCGGGGAGGCAGCTGTTCTCCCTCCATCACGCTGCGCATTCGCTTTCGCCCACGGCGGGCGGCCTGCTGATGCTCGGCTACTGCGCTCTGACGGTCACCGTGGCCGCGGTGGTGCTCGTTCGCCGCGACGCTTAGCGGCGCACCGCACACCGGACCCCTGGGCGTTACGGTGGAGCGGCGATGATCTGGAGCTGGCTGCACCGCCACCCGCGGCTCGTCGATATCTGGATCGTCGGGGTTCTGCTCGCCCTCGGGCTTGGCGCGACGATCAGAAACGGACACGGAGCAACCGGAGTCGTGCTCAGCGTCGCCGAAACCGCCCCTCTGCTCTTTCGCCGCCGCTATCCGGTTGCCGTGGTGGTCGTCGTGACGGCCGCGGTGCTCGTGGGGATCGCCGCGGGTGTCTGGGTTCTGCCGCTACAGCTCGGGGTCGCGCTCTACACGCTCACGTCCCTTCGTGAGCAAAGTGCCGAGCGCGCAGTCGGAATCGCCGCGATCTTTGCAGTTGCGATCACCGTCCTCTCCGTCGGTGGAATCGAGTTCGGCGCCGGTGCCGCTCGCGTCGTCTTTCTGATCGCAGCGGCGCTGCTCGGGGACAGCATCCGTTCGCGCCGCGCCTACGTCCGCGAGATCGAAGAGAAGGCGGACCGGCTCGAGCGAGAGCGAGAAAGCGAGGCGCGGCGCGCAGCCGCCGAAGAGCAGGCACGGATCGCCCGCGAGCTGCACGACATCATCGCCCATGCGCTCAGTGTGATCATCGTCCAGGCAGGCGCGGCCGACGACGCGTTCGAGCTCGATCCCGCGCGCGCACGGGAACCGATCCGCGCGATCGACTCCGCCGCGCGCGCCGCACTCGCCGACCTTCGCCGCGTGCTCGGGATTCTCCAGGAATCCGCCGA
>DASVEU010000059.1:0-2631 GCA_036380395.1 Gaiellaceae bacterium | reverse complement strand
GCCCATCATGATCCAGTAGGCCTTGACGTTCGCGATGTTGTCGAGCAGGAGGCGCGACACTGCGATCATCTTCAGGTCGTCCGAACCGGTCGTGTGCTTCCAGCCGCGCCGCTCGAAGACGGTGTTCTCCGGATGGAACGCCAGCGGGATGAACGCGAGGAAGCCGCCGGTCTTGTCCTGCTGCTCGCGCAGCCGCAGGAGGTGGTCGACGCGCTCCTCGTAGGTCTCCACGTGCCCGTAGAGCATCGTGCAGTGCGTCGGAATCCCGAGCCGGTGCGCCGTGTCGTGCGTGTGGAACCAGAAGTCCGGATGCTCCTTACCCGGCGCCACCAAGCGTCGCACGCGGTCGGCGAACACTTCCGCGCCGCCGCCGGGCAGCGAGCCGAGCCCGGCCGCCTGCAACTCGCGCAAGACCTCCTCGTGGGTGAGCCCGGAGAGCTTCGTCATGTGGTGGATCTCGCTGGCTGTGAAGAGCTTCAGGTGCACGTCCGGCAGGGCCTCGTGCAGTGAGCGGACGATCCCGACGTAGTAGTCGAAGTCGACGTGCGGGCTCTCGCCGCCGACCATGTGGATCTCGGTGAACCCTGTGAGCTCGTGCTGGTGGATCGCGTCCTCGACGAGCTCGTCCGGCGTGTACGTATAGGCGTCGGATTGCTTGTTCGTCACCGCGAAGGCGCAGAACTTGCACTTCACCCGACAGACGTTGGTCTGGTTCAAGTAGAGGTTCTGGACGAAGTAGACGCGGTCGTCGCCTCCGCGCACGCGTCGCGCAAGATCGGCGAGCTCGCCCAACGCCAGAATGTCGTCGCTCTCCATCAACGTCACCCCGTCGTCGAAGTCGAGGCGCTCTCCGGTTTCCACCTTGTCGCGGATGGGAGCGAGCAGGTCGGTGCGTTCGAGTAGCGCCATCAGCGTTCGCGGTCCACGACGGCGTAGGTCAGGGACTCGAGCTCTTCGCGGTGCAGCTCGCCGTTGAGACACGCGCGGGCATTGCGCGCATATGCAAGCGCGACCTCGCGGCTCTCCTCGATTGCCCCCGTCGAAGCGACGCGCAACAGCGCACCTTCCAGCTGGGAGCGACCTGCAAGCGCCTCGCGCACGGCCTCGTCCCGTTGCGCAGCGAGCAGCAACGGCAGCGTCGGCGTCCCCTCGCGCAGATCGGTGCCGGCGATCTTCCCGGTCTCGATCGTGACGCCCGAGCAGTCGAGGATGTCATCGGTGATCTGGAACGCGACGCCGAGGGCGAGCCCGAAAGCACCAGAGCCGCCGGCCAGCCGGCACGCAGCCTCGAACAGCTTTCCCGTCTTCAGCGTGCAACGTTCGAGGTACGCCTCGACCCTGGTGTCCGGATCGAAGCGCTGGGAACGCTGCAGCGCCTCGCCACGCGCAAGGCAGAGCGTGGCGTTCGCCAGCACGGCCACCGCCTGCGTGTCGCCGGTCGCGGCCAACTCGGCGAACGCACGGGCGAAGAGATAGTCCCCGGCCGCGCGGGCGGCGTCGGGGCCGTGCGCCGACCAGGCCGACGCGTGCCCGCGCCGTAGGCGCGCGCCGTCGATCAGGTCGTCGTGCATCAAGGTCGCCAGATGGACGAGCTCGACCGCGATGCCTGCGACGACGGGTGGTGGGGATCCAGGCGGTGTGGAGAGGTACACGAGCAGCGGCCGCAGCCGCTTGCCGCCCGCTGCGAGTGCCTCCGCCCCAACTTCCGCGACGACACCTCGATAGGCGCCGACGGCCTGCTCGAGCCGCTCCTCCAGATCGCCGAGATAGGCGTCGAGGCCGGGCGCGTCGCGAATCTCGGCCAATGCACTCATTCGACAGCCGCCGTGTGCAGTGCGACGATCCCGCCCGCGAAGAGGCGCGCGCGAACGTCGCGGAACCCCGCCGCCGCGATCATCTCCGCGAGCTCAGCCGGACCGGGAAAGCGACGGACGCTCGCGGGCAGGTACGTGTACGCGGATCCACCTGGAATCAGCTTGCCTAGCAAAGGTACGACTCCGTCGAACCACAAACGGTAGAACGGCGCTAGAGGACCGCGCGGACGCGTGATCTCGAGGATCCCGACCCGGCCGCCGGGACGGAGCACGCGCCGCAGCTCGGTCAGCGCTTGCTCGAGGTCGGCCACGTTGCGGACGCCAAACCCGACCGTCGCGGCATCGAAGGACGCGTCTTCGAACGGCAGCTCCAGCAGATCTCCCTGGATCCACTCGATCGCGGGATCCTTCTCCCGGGCGCGCTCGAGCATCCGTCCCGAGAAGTCGAGTCCGACCACGTCCGCACCGGCCTTCCGCGCCGCGACCGCGAGGTCGCCTGTGCCGCAGCAGGCGTCGAGGACGCGGTCGCCGCGCGCAACGACGCGCTCGACCGTGAGCCGCCGCCAGCGCTGGTCGAGCCCGACGGTCATCACGCGGTTCATCAGGTCGTAGACCGGAGCGATCCGGTCGAACATCGAGCGGACGCCTTCCGCGGGGAGGGTGCCGGACTCGTGCGTCACGACTGTCCCCAGCGCGAAATGAGTGTGTTGTCGAGCCCCAGCTGATCGAGGATCCGCGCGACGATGAAGTCGACGAGGTCGTCGATGGTCTCCGCGCCGTGGTAGAAGCCCGGCGCCGCGAACAGGATCGTCGCTCC
>DASVEU010000058.1:0-6210 GCA_036380395.1 Gaiellaceae bacterium | reverse complement strand
CGCCCCCCGTACACCGTCCGCGAGGGCGGCGCGCGACTGACGTTCGTCCGCGACCCCGACGGTTATCGCGTCGAAATTATTGAGCGCGCGTAGCAGGCGTTACGCCGGACGCACCGACAGGCCAGCGTCAGTGAGTTCCTCGCGTTCTGCCGGGGTGATTTCGAAAGCCGCGCCAGGCTCCGCTCCGATGACGAGCACGACCGTGTTGTCTTCTTCGGCGATCGCGGATCGCCTTGTGCCAACGTCTTGTGCGCTCACGAACGTACCCGCTGGGGCATCAATGACTGCGCCGTCGACCTCGAACCTCGCTCGGCCGGAGTGGACGAAATACAGCTCCTGGTGTTGCTCATCATCAGGGTTCGAGTGGTCGTGCTCCCCGATGATGCGGTCGCCAGCACGCAGCGCCGTGTATCCGTTGATGCCGAATGCCGTGAGCCCGAAGTGGTTGCGAATCGGCTGCCAGCGGGCGTCGGTGTGTGGAACGGCTGCTGTCGGGATGTCGGCGAGCGTGTCGGAAACTGGAGTATCTTTCACGTGAGCCTCGGCAGTGGTCGGAGGCGCTACATTCAACCACAGTCGTCAGTTTGCAAAAGGTCGATACCTGGACGGCTACCGGATCGAGCTGATCGAGGCAGACTGACCCGCGGGGGCGCAGGGCAACGCGAATGAAGGCGATCGTCTACCACGAGTACGGCTCACCTGACGTCCTGGAACTCCGAGAAATCGACAAGCCGGTCGTCGAGGACGACGAGGTGCTCGTACGCGTCCGCGCAGCCTCCGCCAATCCCGCTGACTGGCACTTCATGAGAGGCCAGCCGTACATCATGCGCCCCCAGTCCGGGCTGAGAAAACCAAGGAACAGCGTTCTCGGACGCGACATCTCAGGGCAGGTCGAGGCGGTCGGCAAGGCCGTGACTCGGTTTCGCCCAGGTGATGAGGTGTTCGGCGATGTCGAGACGGGTGGCTTCGCCGAGTACAGGTGTGTCTCGGAGGGCTTCTTGGGGCCGAAACCGGCCAACCTGACGTTCGAGCAAGCGGCGGCGGTGCCTCTGGCTGCGTTGACAGCTCTCCAAGGTCTCCGTGACGCGGGACAGGTTCAGCCAGAGCAGAAGGTCTTGATCATCGGTGCGTCGGGGGGCGTGGGGACGTTCGCCGTGCAGATCGCGAAGTGGTTGGGCGCTGACGTGACCGGCGTGTGCAGCACGAGGAACGTGGAGATGGTTCGCTCGCTCGGCGCGGACCACGTCATCGACTACACCCAAGAGGACTTCACCCAGAGTGGGCAGAAGTACGATCTCATCTTCCAGTTGGCGGGGACGCGTTCCCCGTCAGACTGCAGGCGCGCGCTCACCCCCAAGGGGACGCTCGTGCTGAGCAGCGGAGAATCGGACGGTCGTTGGATCGGACCGGTGGATCGCATCATCAAAGCGGTCGTGTTGTCACCGTTCGTGAGCCAGAAGCTCGGCTCGTTTCTGGCGAAGCCCAATGAGGAGGACCTGCAGTTCCTGAAGGAGCTCATCGAGGCTGGGAAGGTCAAGCCGGTCATCGACAGGAGATACCCGCTGAGCGAAGCGCCGGAGGCCATCCGATATCTGGAAGAGGGACACGCGCGGGGGAAAGTTGTCATCACCGTGTGAGGCGTCGGGCCGGCTAGCGGGTTTAGGCGCCCTGATCCATCGAAAGCGAGGCTGAGCCATTCCGCAGACTGAGCGCTTGTCGGTGTGTATCGCGGGAGCCACCGGCTGGACGGGACGGGCGCTTGCGCGGGCCGTGCTGGAGGCGCCCGACCTCGCGCTCGTCTCCGCCGTCAGCCGATCCGCGTCCGGCGGAGATCTCGGCGAGGCGCTCGGCGGCGATGCGCTGGGAGTTCCAGTCCACGCGAGCGTGCGCGAGGCGCTCGACGGCGTCGACGTCCTCGTCGACTACACGTCGGCGACGGCGGTCAAGGCGAACACGCTGGCGGCGATCGACGCCGGTGTCGCCGTGGTGATCGGGAGCTCGGGTCTGACGGCTGCAGACTTCGGGGAGATCGACTCGGCGGCCCGGCAGCGCTCAGTCGGTGTGGTGGCGTCGGGGAACTTCTCTCTGACCGCTGCGATGTGCCAGGCCGCTGCTCTCCTTGCGGCGCGCCACCTCCCGCAGTGGGAGATCATCGACTATGCGAGCGCCGACAAACCCGACGTTCCGAGCGGGACGGCACGGGAGCTCGCGGAGCGGCTCGGGGAGATTCGCCGCCCGGAGCTCGGGCATCCGATCGAGGATCTCCACGGGCCCAAGGAGGCCCGTGGAGTCACCGTCGGCGGCTCCCAGGTGCACTCCGTACGCCTCCCGAGCTTCGTCGTGTCGACGGAGGTGGTTTTCGCCCGTGCCGACGAGCGCCTGACGATCCGGCACGATGCGGGGGGAACGGCTGAACCGTATGTCGAGGGAACGTTGCTCGCGGTACGCAAGGTGCCAGAGCGGGTCGGGCTCACGAGAGGGCTCGACGCTCTTCTGCTGGAAACGGAATGACGGCCGCGCCGGCTCGGCTTGCAACGGGGGACATCGCCCCGTGGGGAGTGAGCCACCGCTCTACGGGCCGCAGCAGTCGCGCTTCGCGCGGTACCTCGAGCGACGAGAGGAGCGGCGGCCCGCTCGGGTGGCGCGCGATCTCCGGCGGCGATTGCTCACGGGGCTCCGCGGGCGGGTGCTCGAGCTCGGCTGCGGCGACGGCCGCGCATTCGAGCATTACCGGCCGGGCGTGGAGCGCGTGCTCGCCGTCGAGCCGGACGCAACTGCGCGGACGGCTGCGACGCAGCGGGCGCGCGACGCCGCGGCTCCGATCGACGTCGTGGACGGCGACGCCGTGGCGCTGCCGGCGGAGGGCGGAGCATTCGACGCGGCAGTCGTGGTTTGGGTTCTCTGCAGCGTTCCCGATCCAGCCGCCGCGCTCCGCGAGCTACGGCGGGTGCTGAGGCCGGGCGGCGAGCTCCGCTTCTACGAGCACGTGCGCTCCCCCCATGCCGTCTTCCGGGGCCTCCAGCGCGCCGCCGACACGCTCTTCTGGACGCGGGCGCTCGGCGGCTGCGAGACGACGCGGGACAGCGCCGCCGCGATCGCCGCCGCGGGGTTCGAGATCGTCGCGCTCGAGAGCGGATTCCACTCGTCGTCGCTCCTCACGATCACCGCGGCGCCGTATGTCCTCGGCACCGCGCGCCCGTCGCCCTGAACGGCGCCGAGGCGGTGTGCCCACCCGCTACAGGCTATTCACTTTTCTCCTGCAACACGGTATAAAACGCCTTCACCACCACCCTGGGAGGAGCTATGAAGAGCAGGCACCGATTTCTTCTCCTTGCCATGCTCGCGGCTTTGGTACTGGCTGCGCCGGCGGCCAGTCGTCCGGACCGCTTCGCAAGCGAGGAGATGTTTCCCGGCGAGGGCATCGCCCAGCCGATGCAGCACGGAATGGCGGAGGGCCACCTGCCGCCCGTGAATCAAGGAGTCAAGCTGGTCGGCAAGGCGGAGGTCACGAACCCGTCCGGCGCCGGGAACGACGGCCGCGTCGCCGACGTGTCCGCCTTCGGCAAATTCGCGTTCCTCACCGCCTTCCGTGACCCGACGTGCGAGCGCACCGGGGCCCACGTGATCGACATGTCGGATCCGAAGAACCCGTTCGAGGTGACGAGCGCGTTCATGGAGACGACGCCCTTCAACTACGCGGGTGAGGGCTCGGACACCTTACGGCTGAAGAACGATTTCTTCGACGGCGTCCTCTTCATCCACCAAAACGAGACCTGCCCGGGCGCTCCGGCGCCGACGGCTCCGGCGACCCGCGGCGGGATCAACATCTGGGACATCACCGACCCGAGGAACCCCGAGCTGCTCGTGAAGCACGCCGGTGACCTCGACGGCGGGTTCGACGACCAGCCGAACCAGACCCACAGCGTCTTCGCGTGGACGAGCCCGTTCGACGGCCGGACCTACGCTGTCCTCGTCGACGACGAGGAGTTCACCGATCTCGACATCCTGGACATCACCGATCCGAGGAATCCGTTCATGGTGAACGACACGCTCGACCTGGTCGAGCTGTTCGGGGTCGAGCAGGAGTCGCCGCCGAACCTGACGTCGATCTTCTCGCACGACATGTACGTGAAGCGCGTCGGCCAGCGCCTGGTCATGAACGTGAGCTACTGGGACGGCGGCTACGTGCTCCTCGACGTGACCGACCCGACCCCGGGGAACGTGACACTCATCGCCGAGTCCGACTACCCAGAGCTCGACGAGGAGAGGCTGGCCCGCGGCCATGAGATCTCGCCGGAGGGCAACGCCCACCAGTCCGAGCTCTCGCCGGACAATCGCTGGCTCGTCGCCACGGACGAGGACTTCAACCCCTACCGCGTCGTCGCCGAGATCACGTCCGGCCCGCACAGCGGGACCGAGTTCACGGCGATCTCGGGGTCGGGTGTGCCGGCCATCGACGCGGACACGAGCATCAGCGGGACGCCGACGTTCGTCGGGCTCGCGTGTGCCGGCAGCCCGCCGCCCGCGGGTGACGGCATCGCGCTCATCGAGCGCGGCGTGTGCTCGTTCCAGGAGAAGCTCGACCTAGTGAAGGCCGCCGGCTACGACGCCGGCATCGTCTTCAACACGGTGCGGCCCGACTGCCAGGGGCTCGTCTTCATGCTGGCCGAGGGCGACATCCCGTTCGTGTTCGTGAGTCGCGCGACCGGGCTGCAGCTCCTCAACCAGACGCTCTCCGCCGACGTCTGCACGCAGGCCTCGCCGGCGGCGGGCTCGCCGGTGGCCTCCGTGCTGATCGAGGCGGTCTTCGACGGCTGGGGCTACGTGCGGCTCTTCAAGACCAAGGTGCCCGGCCAGGTCGGCGCACCGGGCTCGATCGAGTCGTTCGACACCTTCACGATCCCCGAGGCGCAGGATCCGGCCTTCGCCGAGGGCTTCGGCGATCTGTCGGTGCACGAGGTCGCGCTCAACCCGCATCCGAACAAGAACCTCGCGTACGTCAGCTACTACGCGGGCGGGTTCCGGATTCTCAAGTACGGTCCAGGAGGGCTCCGCCAGGTCGGTGCGTTCATCGACGAAGGCGGCAACAACTTCTGGGGCGTCGAGTTCCACAAGATGGGTGGAAAGGAGTACGTCCTGGCGAGCGACCGGGACTTCGGCCTGTACATCTTCAGGCCCTAGCGGGTCTGACGACGAGCGACGGACGGCGGGGGCCAGCGCCCCCGCCGTCCCATGCAGGGGGCGAACGCCGAAACGGTTGCGCCGCCCGCGATGAACGCGATCCACCCTGCTCGCGGTTGCCGGTGGCCCAGAACGCGCGAAGAAGACCGCGCCGATGCCCGCGCGACGACGCTACGGTTGGTCGAGTGTCTCGAGTCCACGTGCAGAACGTCCGCGATCTCCCGGTTCTCTGGCCGTATCGACAGCGGCGTCACCTCGTCGTGGCGTGCATGGACGACGCTCGTGCGCTCGAGGCTCTGCGGCCGCAGATCGAAGGGCTGGGCGCAGCGCTCGTCGTCGAGCGTGACCCCGGGCCGCTCTCGAGGCGCCTCGGGCGCCCGTCCCTCACGGTCGCGGACCGCTTCGGCACGGTCGGGCTGACCGCGGAGGAGATATGGGCCGAGCGCATCCTGGCGCAGCTCGAGGCGTTCGAGCTCTCCTGCCCCGAGTGCGGGCCTCAGGCCTGGGGCGATCCGGCCGTCTAGGCGGAGCTTGGCGAGGTAGCCGTTCGGTCGCTGGCGGGCTGCGACGATAGAGCCCGGCGAACCACGTGTTACGGCGTCACCTCACGCCTCTTTGCCACGACTGCCGGCGTACATGGTCGATCCGTGCCCACGCGCGCCTTCGTCAGCCAACCCGAGTCGAGGATCGTGCGCCGGAATCCTGTCCGGAGGGCTTGCGCCCGACTCGCTCGGAGATGCTACGGCGGCGTCCGGCGGCGTCCGGACGAACCCTTCGACGAACCCTCCTGGGGCGCTGGGCGGGAGGCGCCGAGGTCCTCCCGCCTCGCCCTGTGCCCGGAGGAACCGTCAGCCGGCTGCCACAACTCCGCAGGCCACGCGGCCGCCTGCGTCGCCCGTCGCGAGCGTCGCCGAATCGGGCCCGAAGGTGCCCTCGGTCGTCGACTGGTAGCGCGTCGGGATGTTGGCGAAGTTGTCGGGCAGCGCGTGCACGACGATCGCCGTTCCGTCCGTGTCGAAGAGCTCCGCA
>DASVEU010000057.1:0-3869 GCA_036380395.1 Gaiellaceae bacterium | reverse complement strand
TCAGGCTGGGCGCCTCGCAATCGGGCCGTGGCAGACCCTGATGGACGAGTTCCTCGTCGACGGCGAAACGACGCTGCGAAACCTCGAGGCCGGGCTCGCGCGCGCGGCGGACTTCGGGAGTGCGATGCGTGTCGGCTACCTACCGGACATGTTCGGGCACGTCGCCCAGATGCCGCAGATCCTCCGGCTCGCCGGGATCGAGACGGCGGTGGTGTGGCGAGGAGTGCCGGCGGCCGTCGATTTTCATCGCTTCGTCTGGGAGGGGCCGGACGGCTCTTCGGTCGTGACGGAGTACCTACCCTCCGGGTACGGGAACGCGGCGTATCTCTTCGAGGTCCCGGGCCCCGCCGACCTCGCCCCCCTCGAGGAGCGGTTCTCGCCCTGGTTTCGCGGCGATCCGGTGTTGGGGATGGTCGGTACGGACCACATGCCCCTCCCGCGTGAGCTCCCGGAGCGCGTCCCGGCCGGCGCGACGATCGGGACGCTCGCCGACTACCTCACCGGCGCGTCTCCCGAAGGCCTGTCGCACTGGCACGGCGAGATGCGCTCCGCTGCGCGGGCGAACCTGCTCCCGGGCGTCGTCTCCGCGCGCATCGATCTGAAAGCGGCATGCGGGCGCGCCGAGCGGTGGCTCGAACGCTACGCCGAGCCGCTGCAGACGTTGTACGGAGGCGCCTGGCCCGAGCCGTTTCTCGCGCAGGCGTGGATGCGCATGTTCCAGAATTCCGCGCACGACTCGATCTGCGGCTGCTCCGCGGACGAGGTTTCGGCGCAGGTCCTCGTGCGCTACGCGGAGGCCGAGCAGATCGGGCGCGAGCTCGCGCAACGTGCCGTCGCACGGATTGCCGCTGATGTTGCCGGCGACGCCTTCGTGATCGTGAACCCGTCACCGCGCGAACGCTCCGACCTCGTGGAGCTCGAGCTCGTCGTTCGCGAGGAATGGGAGTCGGTGGAACTGGAGCTCCCCGACGGCTCGCGCGTCCCGACGCAGGAGACCCACCGTCAGGAGCCGCTGTTGTGGGAGGCGAAGCTCGTCGGCGCGGACGTTCCGCTCGTGATCGCGCGCCGTCTCCACGGTCGCGAGCTCTTCGGCCGGTACGTGAACGGCTTTCGCATCGAGGACGGCCGAGCGACGCTGGAGGTCGGCGACGAGCCGGACCCCGAGTCGCTCGACATCGCGCAGCTCGTCCAAGAGCTCACGCTCGCAACCGCCGAAGGCGAGTGGACCTTGCGCGTCGTCGCACGGTCGAAGCGCACGCTCGTCGCCGCGGTGACCGCACCGCCGCTCGGCTGGATCAGTGTCCGCCCGGTAGTTGCCCAAGGGACTGTCACGGGGACGTTGTCCGCAATTGACGTATCGCAGCTGACACGGATCGTTCGCGGCGGCGACGTGGGGGACAGTTACAACTACGCGCCGCCACCCGGTGACGTTCTCGTCGACGCGCCGATCGACGAAGGGCTCGAGTTGATCGAGGACGGACCGCTCCGCCGCGTCGAGGTCGTCCATCGCACCTACATGTGGGACGGGGAGCGGGTCGAAACGCAGACGCGGTTCGAGCAACGCGCCGAGGAGCCGTTCGTCCGCATTCGTATCGATTTCGACAATCCTTGCGATGACCAACGCGTACGCGTGCATGTTCCACTGCGGGAGCGGGCCGACCACTCGCACGCCGAGGGCCAGTTCGCGATCGTCGAGCGCGGCCTCGAGCCGGAGGGCGGTTACGGCGAGGTGCCGATCCCGACCTACCCCGCATCCTCGTTCGTCGCGGCCGGAGGCATTGCGCTGCTGCTGGACCATGTCACGGAGTACGAGGTCGCCGGCGACGAGCTCGCCCTGACGGTGCTTCGTTCGACTGGGCTCATCAGCCGGACCCAACACCCGTGGCGGGAGGAGCCTGCGGGCCCATCACTACCGATTCCGGCCGCCCAGCTGCGAGGGCCGCGCAGCTTCTCGTTCGCATACCTCCCGGGAGCCGAGGGAATCCTCGAGCACGCCGAGCGCTATCGTCATCCTTTCCTGACGACGCAGGGAACGGCGCCTGCAGGAGACCTTCGTTCGCACGCCGGTCCCGTCCTCGACGGCGACCCGAGCGTGGTGCTGACCGCCTTCCAGCCGGGACGCGCACGGATAGTCAACGAGAGCTCGGACCCGCAGTCGGTCCGCTTCGCCGGACAGCAGCTCGATCTCCGTCCCTGGGAGATCCGAACCATCTCGATTTGAACTCGTAACGGCTTAATACCACGTACGCCAACTGCAAAGGTCGGCAGACGTCAGAAGTGTCAATGCGGCTGGTGATCCTGTGCCTTGTGGCGTGGCTCGTCTTGGCTGTTGCGGCCCTTGCGTCCGGTGGAGTTGGAAACGGAAGAGGCCACAGTGGCCGGACGAACGGAATGCTCGCGAACTAGCGCTTCGCGACGAAGAAGTCGCTTTGTCCGATCAGCGGGCCGTACTTGTGCGCGGTTCGCTTGCCGATGCCCGGATAGACGTACCAGCGGTAATGACCTACCGCGAGCTTGCGGGCCTTGCCCTTGTACCGCCAGGTCTTCTTCATGCGGTAGCGCGGCTGCAGCGGCCACACGCTCATCACCTTCCGCCCGCTCACGGTGAGCGAGGCCAAGCGCCGTAGCGCCTTTCCGACGCCGTAATAGACCTGCAGGTTGTAATAGGAGGCTCCCGCCACCGGGCGCCAGGCCAGCAGCGGAAGACTGGTGACGACCGACCCTCGCGCCGGCGAATACAGCTTCGCTCCCGGCACGATGCTGACGCTTTCCGACGCCTTGTTGCCGGCCTCGTCGAAACCGTTGATCGTGTACACGTACTTGACCTTGTTCGTCAGGCCCGTGTCCTCGAAGCTCGAGGCGAGGCCTTTGAAGACTGCGGACGGATCTGGACCGGCTGTTCCCGGCGTTCGGTCGATCTCGATCGCTTTCGTATCTGGCGACGCCGTCCAGGTCAAAGTCGCGGTTCCGTCATCCCAGTCGAACCCGAGGTTGCTGAGGGTAGGCGGGGTGGCGTCGTACTTGAGTGCCGGCGACGTGCCGCCGGCTCGGTTGCCCGCGTTGTCCGTGCAGCTCCCGTTGACGGTCGTGCTCGTGGTGTCGGGCCCGGCGTACGTGACGTCGCTGCACGCGCCGATGCCGGAGCCGCCGTCGCTGCCGTGGAACGTCACCCGGACGGGGTGGTTGTACCAGCCGTTGGCGTCAGGTTGACGATCGAAGGTGATGCTGTCGATAGAGGGCGCGCTCCCGTCGTAGTTCACGGTTACGCCGGCTCCGCCGACGTTGCCGGCTCTGTCACTGCAACTGGCATTGACCGAACCGCCGCCGCTGAAGCTCCCGGAGTTGCAGGACGCGATTCCCGACAGGTTGTCGCTCCCGTTCGCCTGAAAGTCGACGGGATGGTTGTACCAGCCACCGGCGTCAGGGCCTCTCGACAGGGCTACTGCTACGGACGGGGGCGTCCCGTCGTACTGGATTGGCCCGAAGCTGGCCGGCGCGCTCACGTTTCCTGCGTTGTCAGTGCAGGTCCCGGAGAACGAGGCGCTGCCGCTGTCCGGGCCGCCGTACGTAGTTGAGTTGCAGCCAGCGAGACCCGATGTTGCGTCGGACCCGTTGAAGTTGATATCGACCGGGTGGTTGTACCAGCCGTTCGAATCGGGACCGCGGCTCGGAGAGCCGCCAGTCACTGTTGGAGGAGTGGCGTCCTTCTTCACCGTTATTACTGGAGTGCTATAAGAGCCGCCGGTGTTGTAGTCGACGCGGCATTGGAAGGATTGTCCGGATGTGTCGGAGGCGACCGAGAACACACCACAGCCAGGCGTACCGACGATCGTTGGATCGGGCGAAACGAAAAAAGCGACTACGACGTT
>DASVEU010000056.1:0-12068 GCA_036380395.1 Gaiellaceae bacterium | reverse complement strand
CAACGACCTCGGCGATCTCGGCGACCTGTTTGGTGGAATCTTCAACCGCGGCCAGGCCGGGCGTGCGCGACGGCCCCAGCCCGAGCGCGGCGCCGACATCGAGATTCCGGTCAGCCTGTCGTTCGAGGATTCCCTCCGCGGGCTCGAGACGAAGATCCCGGTCGAGGTGACGACCGCGTGCCGCGAGTGCGGCGGCACGGGCGCCGAGCCGGGGACGTCTCCCGTGATCTGTCCCGAGTGCAACGGCCGCGGCGTGATCTCGGAGAGCCAGGGACTGTTCGCCCTGTCGCAGCCGTGTCCCCGCTGTCGCGGAAACGGCACCGTCATCGAGAAGCCGTGCAAGAAGTGCAAGGGCTCCGGCCGCGAGCGGCGTACCCGTCGCTACACCGTCAAGATCCCGGCGGGAGTCAAAGACGGCACGCGGATCCGGCTGAAGGGCAAAGGTGAGATCGGCGAAGGGGGTGGGCCTGCGGGCGATCTCTATGTCGTCACGCGCGTCGCGCCGTCGAAGAAGTTCGAACGCCGCGGCGCGGATCTCGTCATCGAGGTTCCGGTCACGTACACGGAGGCCGCGCTCGGGGCGACGGTCGAGGTGCCGACCCCATACGGCGAGCGCGTATCGCTGAAGGTTCCCGCGGGAACGCAGGACGGACGCCAGTTGCGCATCCGCGGCCACGGCGCTCCCAAGCTCGACGGGAGCGGCAAGGGCGACCTGATCGCGCGCCTGCGCGTGAGCGTCCCGAAGAAGCTCTCGAAGAAGGAGCGCGAGGCGCTCGAGGAATTGCAGAAGCTGTCGCGCGACGATCCGCGGGAGGCGTTGTTCTCGTGAAAGCTGCGGCGATCGTCCTCGTCAGTGTCGGCACGGTCGGCGTCCTCGTGACGTTCGTGATCATGCGCCGCAAGCTCGAGGCGCTGCGGCGGCTGAAGGAGAGCGAGTGATGGACGACCGTCCGCGTTACATGATCTCGGTCGCCGCGGACCTCGTCGGCATGCATCCGCAGACGCTGCGGATCTACGAGAGCAAGGGCCTCATCCGCCCGAAACGCACGGCCGGGAACACGCGCTTGTACTCCGAGGTGGACATCGAGCGTCTGCGGCTGATCCAGCAGCTGACGAACGACCTCGGCCTCAATCTGGCGGGCGTCGAGCAGGTGCTGGAGCTGCAGGACGAGGTGCAGCGAATGCGGCGGACGCTGGACCGCATGGAGCGCGAGATGCGCGAGGCGGTCAACCAGGTGCATCGCCAGTATCGCCGCGACCTGGTCCCGTGGAAGCCGCCCATCGACCTGATCCCGACGCGGCACTAATGGACACGTACCGGTGCCAGGCACGGGAACGAAACCGTGACGCCACTGCGACGAGATCTGCGAACCGCCTGGATCCGCAGGCGGACGTACCGGTGCCAGGCACGGGTACGAAACTGAAACGAGAGGCGCACGAGGTATGGACTTCAACAAGCTGACGATCAAGAGCCAGGAGGCCGTCGCGGCTGCGCAGGAGCTTGCGCGCCGGATGGGGAACCCCGAGCTCTACCCAGAGCATTTGCTGCTCGCGCTGCTTGACCAGGAGTTGCCGCAGCAGCTCGTGCCCGACGCTGCCGAGTTGCGCGCGCAGGCCGAGGCTGCGCTGAGTGCGAAGCCGTCCGTGCAGGGAATGCAGCAACAGCCGAACGTCTCCGCCGCGTTCTCGCGCGTGCTCGACAAGGCCGCCGACGAGGCAAAGCGGATGGAGGACGACTACGTCTCGACCGAGCATCTTTTGCTCGCCCTCGACGTCGTTCCGCGCGACCAGCTCGAGGCGAAGATCAAGGCCGTACGAGGAGGCCAGCGCGTGACCTCGCAGGATCCGGAGGAGACCTACCAGGCACTCGAGAAGTTCGGCCGCGACCTCACGGCGGCCGCGGAGGAAGGGAAGCTCGACCCTGTCATCGGCCGAGACGAGGAAGTGCGCCGCGTGATCCAGGTCCTCTCGCGCCGGACGAAGAACAACCCCGTCCTCATCGGTGATCCGGGCGTCGGCAAGACCGCGATCGTCGAAGGGCTCGCGCAGCGCATCGTCGCCGGCGACGTGCCGGAAGGTCTCAAGGGGAAGCGCGTTTGGGCGCTGGACATCGGCGCGCTGCTCGCAGGCTCGAAGTACCGCGGCGAGTTCGAGGAGCGCCTCAAGGCCGTGCTCAACGAGATCCAGTCGGCCGAGGGCCGGATCATCCTCTTCATCGACGAGCTGCACACGATCGTCGGCGCCGGCGCCGCGGAAGGGGCCGTCTCCGCCGGCAATCTGCTCAAGCCGATGCTCGCGCGTGGCGAACTGCGCGCCGTCGGCGCGACTACGCTCGACGAGTACCGGAAGCACATCGAGAAGGATGCTGCCCTCGAGCGGCGCTTCCAGCCGATCTTCGTCGGCGAGCCGTCGGTCGCGGACACGATCGCGATCCTGCGCGGCCTGAAGGAGCGCTACGAGGCGCATCACGGCGTGCGCATTCGCGACGCGGCGCTCGTAGCCGCCGCGGTGCTCTCCGACCGCTACATCACCGACCGTTTCCTCCCCGATAAGGCGATCGACCTCGTCGACGAGGCGGCGTCGCGCCTCCGCATGGAGATCGACTCGAGCCCGGTCGAGCTTGACGAAGCCGATCGCCGCGTACGCCAGCTCGAGATCGAGTTGGCCGCAATGCAAAAGGAGTCGAAGGACGTTCGTGAGCCGCTCGAGCGCGAGCTCGCCGAGGCGAAGGAACGGCACACGGAGCTCGCCGCCCGCTGGAGCCACGAGAAGGAGGCGCTCGACCGGGTCAAGGAGATCACGCAGCGGATCGACGAGCTGCGTTCCGAGTACGAGCGCGCGGAACGCGCCGGCGACTTCAACCGCGCAGCCGAGATACGGCACGGCGAGCTTCCCCAATTGGAACGCGAGCTCGCCGAACGCGACGGTTCGCAGCCCGAAAACGCGATGGTGAAGGAAGAGGTCGATGAGGACGACGTCGCAGCGGTCGTCGCGCGCTGGACCGGGATCCCGGTCGACAGGCTGCTCGAGGGGGAGACGGAGAAGCTGATCCATATGGAGGACCGCCTGCACCAGCGCGTCGTCGGCCAGGACGAGGCCGTCGAAGCAGTCGCCAACGCACTCAGACGTGCACGCACAGGGCTACAGGATCCGAATCGCCCGATCGGCTCCTTCGTCTTCCTCGGGCCGACCGGCGTGGGCAAGACCGAGCTCGCACGCGCACTGGCGGAGTTCATGTTCGACGACGAGCGCGCCCTGGTGCGGCTCGACATGTCGGAGTACCAGGAGCGGCACACCGTCGCGCGGCTGATCGGCGCCCCGCCCGGCTACGTCGGCTACGAGGAAGGCGGTCAGCTCACGGAAGCCGTGCGCCGCCGGCCGTACTCGGTGATCCTCCTCGACGAGATCGAGAAGGCGCACAACGAGGTCTTCGACGTCCTGCTGCAGATCCTCGACGACGGCCGCCTCACCGACGGCCAGGGCCGCACCGTCGACTTTCGCAACACCGTGCTGATCATGACCTCGAACCTGCGCTCGCAGGAGCAGATGCGCGAGGTCTTCCGGCCGGAGTTCCTGAACAGGATCGACGAGATCGTGGAGTTCGCGCCGCTGACGAAGGAGCAGCTCGCGGACATCGTCGAGCTGCAGCTCGAACGGCTCCGCGTGCGGCTCGCCGACCGAGGCATCGAGCTCGAGCTCACCGACGAGGCGAAGCACGTGCTGGCCGAGGCCGGTTGGGATCCAACATACGGCGCGAGGCCCCTGAAGCGTGCGATCCAGCGAATGGTCGAGAACCCCTTGGCGCTCCGGCTCCTCGAAGGCGAGTTCGGCGAAGGCGACGCGGTTCGCGTTGACGCGCAGGAGGGCCAGCTCGTGTTCGAGCGCGCGCCCGCGCGCGAGCCCGCCGTCGTCTAGAGCTCGACGTCGTCGAAGAAGTCGGCGCCGGCCTGCTCGGGCGGAGCGCCGTAGATGTAGAGGACAAGCTCCTCATCGCTCTCGTTTCGCGCCTGCAGTGGCGTCCCCGGCTCGACGGCGACGACGCTTCGCGGGCCCACGTCGACCCGTTCGGGCGGTTCGCCGAGCAACATCGTCAGGGTCCCCGAGATGACGACGAAAACCTCCTCCTGTGCCTTGTCGGCATGGCGCCGTCCGCGCGTGCCCGCGGGATAGCGCCAGATTCGACCACGGGACTGCTTCAGCTCCGCGGCGGTAGTGACGTCGGCCGTCAGCCGGGGCTCGAGCCCCTCGGCCGCGGGCGGCCGCTCTTCCCATTCCAGCTTCGAACCGTCGGCGACGTGGTAGCCCACGACTGGAGCATAAAAAAAAGGGCCGCTCCCCACAGCGGCCCTCCGTCTTGCGGCTGAACCCATCATGGACATGGATTGTTTGGTGCTCATGAGGTTTCCCTGAGAAAATCGGGGATGTGGGTCTCTACAGCGCCGCCAGCCGCAAGCTCCAGGACCGCTTCGACACGAGGCGCCTCGCCGACCGGATCGAGGAGCGGATCGTTCACGACCGCATCGACGACGGCGACCGTGCGTTCATCGAGGCGCGCGACATGTTCTTCATCGCGACGACCGACGACGAGGGCCAGCCGCAGTGCTCGTACAAGGGCGGTGAGCCCGGGTTCGTCCGTGTGCTCGACGACACGACGATCGCGTTCCCCATCTATGACGGCAACGGCATGTACCTGACGGCCGGGAATCTCGTGGCGACGAAGAATGTCGGCCTGCTCTTCATCGACTTCGAGGGCCGCAAGCGGATGCGCCTGAACGGTGTCGCCTCCGTCGACGACGCCGACCCTCTGCTGCCCGAGTACCCCGAAGCGCAACTCGTCGTGCGCGTGCACGCGACCGAGGTCTTTCCCAACTGCCCGCGCTACATCCACGAGTACAAGCTGGTCAAACGGTCCCGCTTCGTGCCCAAGGCCGAGTGCGAGACGCCCGTGCCGCAGTGGAAGCAGAGCGACTGGGCCCACGACGTGCTGCCCGAGAACGATCCGGCCAACGATCCGTCACGGGAGGTCATCCCCCGCGGGTGAGGCAGTGACAGGGGTCTCACGGCGCGAGCTGCTCGAACGGGCGACGGCACTCGTGGCGGGCGCCGCGGTGCTCGACCAGTTGCCGCACGCGCTGCGACTCCAGGGCTGGCTCGATGATGCGTACGCCGCGACGCCGAACGTCGTCCAGCAGACGATGAACGGGCTCGTCGCCTTCATCGTTCCCGGACGGGACCGCTACTCGCGCGCGCAGGGAACGACGACGAAAACACCCGGCGGGATCGAGGCGGGGACCACGCCCGTCCTGGTCCGAACGCTCGACCGGTTCCTGCCGGGGCCGTTGCCGCTGTCGGCGACCGCCGCGACGATCCTGAACGGGTTCGCCGCGCAGGTGGCGTCGGTAAATCGCGGGTTCCACCCGTTCTCAGCACCCTTCGCAAACCTCTCGGTCGTGCAGAAGGCCCAGGTCTTCCAGGCGATCGAGAGCCTGCAAGCCGAGAGCGCAGGGTCGATTCGATTTCTCGTCGGCAACCTGCCCGACCTGGTCGCGTTCATCACGTACGGGCGCCCGCTCGGGAAACGGCTGACGAAGTACGCCGGGGTTGCCGACGGGCGCAAGGAACTGAAGGGCTACTGGCAACGCAGAAAGGCCGCAACTCCGAGTGCGTGACGTGATCGTCGTTGGCGCAGGCGGCGGTGGGCCGGTCGTCGCCAAAGAGCTGGCTGCGCGCGGCCTCGACGTGCTGCTGCTCGAAGCCGGAGCAGCTTTCGAGCACAGTGAGCGCGAATGGTCGCATCAACCGAGCGAGGCGAACAACCCGGCGACGGGGATCTTCCGTTTCGGTCCAGGTGACCGGAGGCTTGTACCGTGGGCGCGCGACCTGCCGCAGAACTCCTTCGTGTGGCAGACCGCCGGCGTCGGCGGCTCCACCGTCCACTACTTCGGCAACTCGCCGCGCGCGATGCCTGGAGTGTTTTCCGACTACGCGGGTGCCGATGCCGCCGCGTACGACCGCGACCACGCAGTGCCGTTCGGTTACCGCGAGTTGATCCCTTATTACGAGTGGGTCGAGCACACGCTGCCCGTGCAGACGGCCGCGATGGGAACGAAGGAAGAGCGCTTTCTGCGCGCTGCGGAGAAGCTCGGCTGGACGGCGCAGACGTCGAAGGACATCAGCGGAGCCTCCTTCCGGCCGCAGGAGAACGCGATCCTCCAACCGGCTGGAACCGCAGGGCGTACGGCGAATCGCAAGCAGCTCGTCTATCCGCGTGCACGCGGTTGCACCTTCTGCGGGCACTGTCCGCAGGGTTGCATCGAGCCGCTCAATTCGCCTCGCAACCTCCGCGCGAAACGCTCGACACACACCAGCTACGTGCCGATGGCGCTTAGCGCGGATCGGTGGACGAACGGCAAGGCCGTGACGCTTGTGTCGGACGCGTTCGCAACGAGGATCGAGACAGCGGGCGGCGCTGCCACAGGTGTGACCTGGCGGAACGTCCACACTGGCGAGACGACGACTGAGCAGGCGAGGATCGTCGTCCTCGCCGCGGGTGCGATCGAGTCGCCCCGACTGTGGCTCAACAGCGGCCTGCCCAACCCGAACGACCAGGTCGGGCGCGGCCTCACCGATCACTACCTCGACTACATCGTCGGGCGGGTGCCCGCGTACACCGGGTCAAGCAAGGGCCCGGCATCCGCGGCACGCGCGGACTTTCCGGGTTATGGCTCGATCGAGCAGGTCGGCGCCGCACCGGCGCTGCAGGCGCAGTCCATGGGTGCGAGCGACGCCGGCATCGCCGGCTTCTACGACAACGGCAAGGGGTCGCGTGCCGGAGCCGACGCCGCCGGACGTCTCGTCGGCGAGCGGCTCAAGCGGTTCCTCGGCAACGTCGACCGCCTGCTCGGAGTCGCGGTCCTGACGGACGACGACCTCCTGCCGGAAAATCGCGTCACGCTCTCCACGGTGATGAGCCCGGACGCCCATGGGCCGATCGCGCGGGTCAGTCTGCCGCGGCGAAGCGCCCGCACACTCGCGAATCGGGAGTACCTCGCGGCGCGCTCGGTGGAGCTTGTCCGCGCCGCGGGTGCGCGCGAAGTCGTCAGGCTCAACTGGGCGCCCGTGCTGCTTCACATCCACAGCACGATGCGGATGGGCGTCGGCGCCGCCGACTCGGTGCTCGATGCCGACGCCGAAGCGCGCGCGGTCAAGCGTCTCTTCATCGCCGATTGCTCGGCCCTGCCGAACAGCCTTGGCGGGCCGAACCCGACGCTCACGATGCAAGCGCTGGCGACGCGAACCGCGGAGAAGGTCTTCGTCCGCTACTTCGGCGGCGACCCGTGGGTAGGGCACGAGTCACCGGTGTCGTCGGTCGACGACACGGTGACCCAGGCGGTGATGGCGGCCGGCCTCTAGAGGCAGTGGCGCATGGCGCGGATGAGCGCCCCTGCGTAGCGCATGCCCTCGGTGTCGGGCTCGCGGCCGAGGAAGCGCCACCGGCGCTGCTCGTACCAGAGGCAGGCGCGGAGCTCTTCCAGCGTTCGCGGGACATCGCCCGTGCGCCGCCAGCGCGCGAAGGCGTCGCTGGCTGCTTCGGAACACAGGTCCCGGTCCCGTGGGGCGAATGTCACGGCGAACTTGGCGTAGTCGCTCCACTCGCCGTAACCGGGCGGTAGGTCGGTCTCCCGCAGCTCCCCCGTTTGGATCTGCATCGCGTACATCTCATACCTCCGAAATACGCAAAGGGCCGCTGCCGCGGCCCTTTGTGGGAATGGTTTGCCCCTTCGGCCTGCGGCGGGCCTCCGGGGCGACTTCCTTGTTGTTCCTTTCACTCATAGACGCTCGAAGTCGCCGGATCTTGCCCCGGTAACGAGAAATCCCCCTTCAGGGTGACCCGGCTGTGAAAGGCAAGAGCCGCCCCTGCGGTGGACGGCTCTCTGATTGTCATCGCCGCTTAGCGGCCTGCGGCGGCGAAGAGTTGCGGCTACGGACTGAGATGCCGTCGCCCGGCGAACCTTGCACAGGTTCACCCTTTGGGGTGACACGGCTACGGTTGGCCGGAATGATCCTCGTCGTCGCCGCAACCGAGCGCGAGCTCACAGCTGCCGTTGAAGCGGCGACGCTCGCCTGCGGGATCGGCCCGGTCGAGGCGGCCGCCTCGACGGCACGCGCTCTCGCGCAAGGGCAGCGGCCCGACGCGTTGCTTCACGTGGGCATCGCGGGTGCGCGAGGGATTCCGGTGCCACAGGTCGTGATCGGCTCGGAGGCAGTCTACGAAGACGCACTCGCAGCCGGCCTCGTGCCGGCGCGCGTGCTCCCGGATCCGCGCCTCGTCGACGCGGCGCAGCGAGCCCTGCCCGACGCGCGCGTCCTGCCGATCGGCACGAGCGCGCGCGTCGGCGGGACGACTGACTGCGAGGTCGAGGCGATGGAAGGCTTCGCGGTGTTGCGGGCGGCGAAGCTTGCCGGCGTGCCTGCAGTCGAGGTGCGCGCCGTCTCCAATGAGATCGATGAGCCGGATCGAGACCGCTGGCGCTTCGACGACGCGCTCGCCGCCCTCGACGCCGCTCTGCCGAGGCTGCTCTCAGCGTTCGACGGATGAGGCGGGTGTGGCTGCGAGCGGCCGCGCTCGCGGTTGTCGTCGTCGGTGCCGTCGCCGGTCTGACCGTGTACTTCAGCACCGAGAAGGTTCCGCGCTGCCTCGTGTCGGGAGCGAAAGCCTGGCGCGCGCCTGCAGATGGGGCGACACACCGCTACGAGGTCGTGATCCTCGATCGCTCCGCGTGCTTCTTCGACATGGATCGGCAGCAGCGTCTGGTCGGGGCGCTGGATCTCGCGCAGGCGAAGTGGCTCACTGCCGCAGTGCCTACCGAATCCGACACGATCCGTGTCGAGGACGCGGAGCAGGGAGTCGCGTTCGTGACGCGGCGTGGCCTGCTCGGGGTTCGCGCTCTCGACCTCAAAACGAACCGCACGCTTTTCGTCACGCACTTCAAGGGTTTCACCTGGAACCCGCGCTTCGGGCCGGACCCGCCGAGCCATGGGCTCTCGCTCGCTCCGGACCGCCCCGAGCTCTGGGTGCTCGACGCGCCGAACAGCGTCGTGCACGTCTTCGACGTGAGCGAGCTCCCCGGCCGGCCGCCGCAGCCACTGGAGGACATCCGCCTCTCGAAGCCGATCTCCGGCGACGAGAGCCCGTGCACGCGTGCGTGCGGTCGCATCGGCTCGCTCCTGCACAGTGCGGACGGTCGCTTCGTCTACGTCGGCGATGCCGGCGACGTGATCGACACGCGTACGCGCGAGATCGTGGCCAACTTGGAAGCGCTCCACAATTCACGGGTGCAGCTGGAAGTGGACTGGGTCGGCGACAAGGCGGTCTTCCCCGCGCGTAGCTAGATTCGAACGCGTGCCCCGTCCACCGCTCCCGGCGCCGCTTCCACCCGAGACCCGCACCGTCGGGCAGCTCGTCGCCGAAGCGGTGAAGCTTTACGGCGCACGCTTTTGGCCCTCACTGGCGCTCGGCATCGGGCCGGCGCTGTTCGGTGTGGCGGACACAGAGCTGGAGGGGGCGGCGCGGGCGGTCTTCGACGTTGGCCTCGGGCCCCTGGTCTTCGCCGCCTCGTACGGCGGCGCTGTCGCGCTGGTCAGGCCGATCGGGCGAGGTCGCTACGTGGTCGTCGCGCTCGCGGCCGGCTTCGTCGCATTCCTACCGATCTGCCTGGCGCGGCTCTTCCGGGATTTTCCGGGGATCAATCTCATGGCGGTCGCCTGGCTCGCATTCTTCTGTCTGGCCGTGCCTGCGGCCCTCGTCGAGCGCCGCGGCTTCGTCGCTTCGTTGCGGCGAGGTGTGCAGCTCGCTCGTGCGGACTACGTCCACGTGCTCGGCTCGCTGGCAACGCTCCTCATCACCATCTTCCTCACCGGTCTCGTGCTGTTCTTCTCGCTGCGCGCGCTGAGCGACCAGGCACTGCGCGTAGCGGCCTTGTTGGCGCTGCTCGTGCTTGCGCCGATCTTCATGCTGGGTGCCGCGATCCTGTACGTCGACCAGGAAGCCCGAGTAGAGTCGAGCCCCCGACCGAGGAGGAAGAGCGATGCCGACGTACATTCTGCTTTCGAGCCTGACGGCGCAGGGCGTTCAGACGCTGAAGTCGAACCCTGACCGTCTCCGCGAGGTCAACAAGGACGTCGAGGAGCTCGGCGCCAAGGTCCTCCACCAGTGGGCGACGCTCGGCGACTACGACTTCGTGAACATCGTCGAGGCGCCGGACGCGGCGACGATCGCCCGCGTCTCTGTTTCGCTCGGTGCGCGCGGCAGCACGAAGATCCGCACGCTCACCGCGCTGACGATCGACGAGTTCCTGACGGCGCTCGGCTAGCGCCCCTGGTCCGCGCGCTCGCGGAGCACGGTGATACCCCAGGCGCGCCCGGACTCGAACAGCTCGTCCGGATCGACCTCGTCCGCCCAGCCGAGGAAGTGCTTCTCCTGCTGTTCGTCCGTCGAGCCGTAGACCGCGCGCCGTCCCGGGGGATGGGGTAGAGGCTCGATCCGGTCGCCACGCTCGAGTGCGTCGCGGCGCGCCTGCGCCTCCTCGGCGACCGGTCCTTCCTCGTAACCGCGTGGCACACGAGTGAGTGTACGCTCGCCGTCGTGTCCGCAGCGCTCGCCGTCAGCGGTCTCGTGAAGCGCTACGGCGCCGTCGAAGCACTCGGCGGCGTGGACCTCGAGGTCGGAGACAGCGAGCTCGTCGGCCTGCTCGGACCGAACGGCGCCGGGAAGTCCACGCTCGTCAAGATCGCGTGCGGCCTCGTCCGTCCGACTGCTGGGCGCGTGGAAGTGTGCGGCGCTCGTGCAGGCTCGCGGGAGGCGCGGGCTGCGCTCGGCTATCTCGCGGAGCTTTTCCGCTTTCCCGGCTGGATGACTGCCGACGAGTTGCTCGAGCTGCACCAGCGCCTGGCCGGCTCGCGCGGCGGTGAACGCGAGCGTGTCGAGTTGCTCGAGCTCGTCAGCTTGCACGACGCACGGAGGCGGCCTGTCGAAGCGATGTCGAAGGGGATGCAGCAGCGCCTCGGGATTGCGCAGGCGCTCGTCGGCTCGCCGCGACTGCTCGTTCTCGACGAGCCGACGAGCGCGCTTGATCCGGTCGGCAGGCGGACGGTGCGCACGTTGCTCGAAGAGCTGCAGCGGCGCGGCGTTTCCGTCCTGCTGAACTCGCACCTGCTCAGTGAGATCGAGCTCGTCTGCGACCGCGTCGTCATCCTCCTCGGTGGACGCGTCGTGACCGCTGGGACGCCGGCCGAGTTGGCGAGGCCGCGCGGCGTTGAGATCGAGACGGACGCAGGCAAGCGCACATACCCGGAGGCGGGGCGCGACGACATGCCTCGTCTCGTCGCCGAGCTCGTTCGCGACGGGAAGAGCGTGTACGGCGCGAGTCTGCTGACATCGACGCTCGAAGACGTTTATGTCGAGGCCGTCGGCGGCGAGGGCTCGTGACAGCTGTCTGGACGATCGCCGGTTACGGACTGCGCGAGGCGCTACGCCGCAAGGTGTTCGTCGTCGTCTGCTTCCTGACGATTGCGTTCCTCGCCTTGTACTGGCTCGGGGCGCGCTATGCGTTCCACCACGTCGCAAACGTGGCGCCGCCCGAGGGTGTCGATGCGCGGACGTTCGCCGGCGCGTTCCTGTTCGGCATGGCGATGTTCGGGACGCTCTTTCTCGGCGTCGTCCTGGCCATCTTCCTCACCCTCGGAACCGTCCGCGGCGATGCGGAGCGCGCGCTCCTCCAGCCGCTCGTAGTTCGCCCGATCGGCCGGTCGACGTTGCTCGTCGCGCGTTTCCTTGGCGCCGGGGCGGTCTGTGTCCCGTACGTCCTGATCCTCTACTTCACCGCGATGGTGCTCACGGGTCTCGAAGGCTCCTGGTGGCCGGACCGGATCGTGACGCCGGGGCTCGAGCTCGCCGCGGGCGTTCTGATCGTGGCCGCGTTGTCGCTCCTCGGTTCGGTGTTTCTGAGCTCGATCGCGAACGGGATTGCGATCTTCATGCTCTTCGGCGCGGGTCTCGTCGCCGGGCT
>DASVEU010000055.1:0-2685 GCA_036380395.1 Gaiellaceae bacterium | reverse complement strand
TGAGGCCGATTGCCACCAGCGCAAAGAAGTGAGGCGCACCACGGCGCGTCAGCGGCACCACCGAGGCGAGCAACGCAAGCGCCAGCGGGAGTGCGCCGTAGAGCAGAGCGGCGTTCGGGAACCCGAACTGGTAGGCCGCGCGGGCGAAGCCCGTCAGGGTGGGCGCGTCGAAGAAGAACGCGGCCGTTCCGGTCATCCCCGGCAGCGACACGAGCGAAAGTAGGACTGCCCCGATGCAACCGAGACCGCCGTACAGAAATCGACGCGGTGCGCCTCGCTCCGCGTACGCGAAGAACGCGAGGAAGAAGAGCGGCGTGACGTAGAAGAGGTAGCGCTCCAGCGGCCGCTGCGCCTCCCCGGCGCCGATCAGCGACGACTGGCCGACGAAGAAGATGGTGCAGACGACGGTCAGCACTGCCACGGCTCTTTCGATCGGCGTGCGCGGGCGTCCGAGCATCAAGCCGAGACCGAAGATCGCGCCCGGCACGACCGCGAGCCCGAGGCCGTAGACCAGAAGAATTCCGTTCGTGCCCGCCCAGTGTGCGATCGCGCCGGGCGCATGACCGACCTGCGTGCCTGCCTGGCCGTATTGACCCAGCACGCCGGGGAGCCCGACGAGCGCCGTGACGAGCAGCGCCGTCAATCCCGCAGGGACGAGGTGCCGTCGATAGGCGCCTCGACCGCAGACGGCGACGCCGACGAGGTATGCGAGCGGTAGGACGAGGAACTGGACCCGCGTTGCGATGGCGAGCACGCACACGGCCGGGACCTCGAGCACCAACCGTTTGGATTGCGCGGCGAGCGCGCGTGCGAGAACTGCGACGGTGACGAGAAAGATCGGGTAGGCGAGCGCCTCTGACATGAGATAGCCGTGGTAGAACATCGCGGGCGTCGCCACAGCAGCAGCCGCGGTGAGCAGCGCGAACGACGGGCGAACCACTTGTCGGGCCAGCCAGTACGCCGGGAAGACCGCCGCCGACATGACTGCCGCGTTCAGGAACTTGGCGACGGCGTAGGCGTCCGGCAGCGAGGAGATCAGCCAGGCGGGAGCCTGCACGAACGAGGCAAGGGGCGCCGGAAAGAAGAAGTGCTCCCCGCGAATCGACAGTCCGTGTCCGGCGGCGATCGACTGTGACAGCTTCGCGTAGAGCAGCTCGTCGTTGAACACGGTCGTCGTCGCGTGTCCACGCGACTGCAGGAAGTGGTAGGCGGTGGCCGCGACGAAGATCAGCGGTAACGCGAGCGACCGCGCAAGGACGCGCGGGAACGCAACAGCCTCGGCCGCAGTCTGAGCCGGCGTCGTCGGAACGGCGCTCACGAGGGTCGTATCGGCTCCGGGGAGGGTTGCCGTTAGACAGGGGCTGTCAGGGCGCACAGAAGCGAAGGACGTTGCCGCCCGCCGCGGACATGTCCCGCGACGAAGAGCGCGGCCCCCGCCCCTCAGGATGGCGTGGTTGAGCCGGTTCCGGGGGGCCTGGGGAGAAAAAGTCACACTTCCGGCACGAAGTACAGGTCTCGTTCGACCAGCTCGAGCCATGGCGCGACTGGCCATGGTTGGGACAGTCCCCACCGGGTCCCGAGTAGCCGCGTCGGAACTAGCCGGGTCGCACGAAGAGGCCGGCGGCGGCTTTTTCGCCGATCGCCCGCTCCTGGCCGTTCAGTCTCACCGTGACCTGGCCGGCGGCCGGTTGCGCGTCACGGACCTCGATCTCTTTGCCCGGGACGAGCCCTTCCTTGTAGAACCAGTGCAGAAGGTCGCCGTCATGCTCCGCGAGGCGCACGATCGTCGCGCGCGCGCCGGCTTTCAGATCCGACAGCGGCGCGAGGTCGCGGTTCTCGGCTTGCTCGACGTCGGGATCGACGGGCCAGCCGTGTGGGCACCGGTCCGGATGCCCGAGTCGCTCCTCGATCCTCTGCACCATGTCCTCGGTGAACGTGTCACCGAGCAGGTCGGCCTGCACGTGCGCCTCGGCGGCCGTGTAGCCCATGAAGTCGGTGAGCAGCCGCTCGATGATCCGGTGCTTGCGGACGACGCGCTCCGCGCGCTTGCGACCCTTCGCTGTCAGCAACGCTTCTTTGTGCTCGCCGCGTTCGATCAGCCCTTCGCCCTCGAGCCGCTTCAGCATCTCGCCGGCCGAGGCACGCGACACGCCGAGCATCTCCGCGACTCTCGATGCGAGCGTGGGAGAACCACTGCCGAGCGGCCTGTACTCGCCGATCGGAAAGGCGAGGAAGTAGATCGTCTCGAGGTACTCGTCGACCGAATGTCCCTGGGCCATTCCGCTGATCGTAACCTGTAAGGTGACCCTTACATGAGCACCGCAGAGACTCTCGCGCTCGGCGCGATCGCCGGCTTCACGATTTTCCTCGGGCTGCCGATCGGCCGCATGCAGAACGTCACCACCGGGACGAAGGCGTTCCTCGCCGCGACCGCGACCGGCGTCCTGATCTTCCTGTTCTGGGACGTGATGAGCGGCGCCGTCGGGCCCGTCGAGACTGCCCTCGAGGAAGGGCGCGGCGGACGGTTCGCGTGGCTCGCGTTCCTGCTCACCGCGGGCTTTTTCACCGGCCTGATGAGCCTCGTGTACTACGACACCTGGATGAAGCGCCGACGCCGCCGCGCGTTCCTCGGGCCGGGCGCTGCGTCCACTGCAGAGTTCGAGCACGACCATCACTTCACGGGGA
>DASVEU010000054.1:0-23984 GCA_036380395.1 Gaiellaceae bacterium | reverse complement strand
CCGGCTTCGAGCGGCCCGACGAAGGCAGCGTCGAGCTCGCCGGCGCAGACGTCACGAACCGCGCGCCCTACGAGCGGGACGTGAACACGGTCTTCCAGGACTATGCGCTCTTCCCGCACATGACCGTCGCCGAGAACGTCGGCTATGGCCTCCGCGTGAAGCGCGTTCCGCGGGCGGAGCGCAAACGCCGCGTCGAGGAGATCCTGGAAGTCGTGCACCTTCCAGAGCTCGGGAACCGCAAGCCCGTTCAGCTCTCCGGCGGGCAGCGGCAGCGCATCGCGCTCGCACGCTCGCTCGTGAACACGCCGAGGGTTCTGCTGCTCGACGAGCCGCTGGGCGCGCTCGACCTGAAGCTCCGGCAGGAGATGCAGATCGAGCTGAAGCGCATCCAACGCGAGGTCAGCAACGTCGGCATCACTTTCGTCTACGTCACGCACGACCAGGAGGAGGCGCTCACGATGAGCGACCGCCTCGCGGTCTTCAACGAGGGCCGGATCGAGCAGATCGGCGCGCCGGCCGAAGTCTACGAACGTCCCGCCACCGAGTTCGTCGCCGGCTTTGTCGGCGTGTCGAACGTGTTGGAGCGGGATGGCAGAAAATTCACCGTACGACCGGAGAAGATCCGGATGCATTTCGACGAGGCAGGCGAGGGCGAGCTGGGTCGCATCCGCGACGTCGTCTACGTCGGCATGTTCACGAGGTACGTCGTGGAGCTCGACTCCGGGGGCGAGCTCACCGTCGTCAAACAGAACCTCGAGACGTCCTCGCAGGAGGCGCTCGAGTCCAGGGGTAGGCGGGTGCGCCTGGAGTGGCGTCCCGAGCACACCTTTGAGATCCAACGAGGAGGACAACTATGAGGAGGATTCGCAGGGCTCACGTACTGCTTGCGGCGCTGGCCGCGGCACTGTGCGTGCCCGCGTCGGGAGTCAGTTCGGACTCGAGCAGCCCGTCGATGATCACCAAAGTCGGAAAGCTCGAGGGAACGCTGAACCTGATTGCGTGGGAGGGTTACACCTACAAGCAGTGGGTGACCCCGTTTGTGAAGAAGACGGGGTGCAAGGTGCACTCGAAGTTCGGCGGCTCGTCGGACGAGATGGTCACGCTCATGCGGACCGGCCAGTACGACGCGGTCTCGGCCTCTGGAGACGCCAGTCTGCGTCTGATCCTCGGCAAGGACGTCCGACCGATCAACCCGAGCCTCGTGCCGGACTACAAGAACTTCATTCCGGCTCTGAAGTCGCCCTCGCACAACACGGTCAAGGGCGTGCATTACGGCATTTCGCTGCAGTGGGGACCGAACACGCTCCTCTACAACACGAAGAAGGTCAAGCCCGCGCCGAACAGCTGGAGTGTTCTCTACAGCTCGAAGTACAAGGGCAAAGTCACAGTGCCGGACAATGCGATCCAGATAGCCGACGCAGCGCTGTACCTGTCGAAGTCGAAGCCGAGCCTCGGCATCACGGACCCGTACGAGCTAAACGACACTCAGTTTAAGGCGGCCGTGGCCCTGCTGAAGAAGCAGCGGCCACTCGTCAAGAAGTACTGGCTGACTGCCGGTGACGAGATCGATCTGTTCAAGAACGGCGGAGCCGTCGTCGGAGCGTCGTGGCCGTACCAGACCAACACGCTCCAGGCCGCGAAAGCGCCCGTGAAGGACCTGATCCCGAGGGAAGGCGCGACGGGCTGGGCCGACACCTGGATGATCTCCTCGAAGGCGAAGCACCCGAACTGCGCGGTGTCGTGGATCAAGTGGGTTTCGACGCCGAAGGTGCAGGCTCAGCAGGCGATCTACTTCGGCGAGACGCCGGCGAACACGAAGGCGTGCAAGATCATGGACCAGCTGTCCAAGGGCTCTTGCGCGCAGTACCACGCCAACGCCTCGACGGCCTACTTCAACTCGATCAAGTTCTGGAAGACGCCGGTGAAGGACTGCGGCAACGGCAAGAGCAACTGCATGGACTACACGAAGTGGCAGGCAGCCTGGACTGACATCAAGAGTTGACGTCTCAGGCGTATGACGCGGCGGGTCGGTCTCGGTCGGCCCGCCGTCGCCTTTCCGCAGCACTGTGGCGGCGGCCGTGGTTGCGCGCGGTCGCGTTGCTGCTGCCGCCACTCGGCTGGATGCTGGTCTTCTACCTGGCGGCGCTGGCCGTCCTGTTCGTGTCGGCGTTCTGGAGCGTCGACTCCTTCACCGGCAAGCTCACGCACGTCTGGACGTGGACGAACTTCGACACGATCATCCACGACCCGACCTACCGCCAGATCGCGTGGCGCACGATCTGGATGGCGGCCCTCGTCACCTTGACGGATGCGCTGATCGCGTTTCCGTTCGCGTACTACATGGCGCGGGTTGCAACGCCGCGACTGCGAACCCTCCTCTTCGTCCTCGTGCTGCTGCCGCTGTTTTCGAGCTACCTCGCCCGGATCTACGCGTGGCGGTTGATCCTGAACCAGGACGGCGCGCTCAACTGGTCGCTCGCGAAGATCGGGCTACCCCAGCAAGACTGGGCATTCACGAGTACCGCGATGTGGATCGTGTTCTCGTACATCTGGCTTCCATTCATGATCCTCCCGATCTACGCGGCGCTGGAACGGATACCGGATTCGTACCTCGAGGCTTCACGGGATCTCGGCGCACGGAACTGGACGACCTTCCGGCGCGTGATTGTGCCCCTTGCGCTCCCGGGGATCGCAGCGGGCTCGATCTTCACATTCTCGCTGACGCTCGGTGACTACATCACGCCTTCACTCGTCGGAAACGTCGACTTCATCGGCAACGTGATCTATCGCAACGTCCTCGGCTTGACGAACAACCTCCCCTTCTCGGCGGCGTATGCGACCGTGCCGCTGATCGTCATGGCCATCTATCTCGCGCTGGCCAAGCGGGTCGGCGCGTTCGAGGCTTTGTAGTGGAGACCCGCGCAACACGGCTGTCGCTCAGCGTCTGGACAGTTCTCATCGTCCTCTTTCTCTGGATCCCCCTCGTTCTCATCTGCGTCTACGCGTTCAACTCCTCCAACATCCAGAGCTGGCCCATCGCCGGGTTCAGCACCAAGTGGTTCCACCTGGCGTGGCACAACGAAGAGGCCCGTAGCGCTCTCGTCCTTTCGTTGAAGGCCGCCGGCATCGCGACTTCGATTGCGCTCGTGCTCGGAACCGCCGCGGCGACCGTGGTGAGCCGCTTTCGCTTCTTCGGCCGGGATGCGATCACGTTTCTGCTCGTTCTGCCGATCGCGCTACCGGGCGTCGTCACCGGGATCGCGCTGAACTCGTTCTTCAACAACAACCCGATCCACGGCCTGACGCCTTCGCTGTGGACGATCGTGATCGGCCATTCGACCTTCTGCATCGTCGTCGTCTACAACAACGTGGTCGCCCGGCTCCGGCGGACGCAGACGTCCTTGACCGAAGCCTCGATGGACCTGGGGGCCGACGGTTGGCAGACGTTCCGCTTCGTCACGTTTCCCGTCATCTCGACCGCGTTGGTCGCCGGAGCGTTGCTGGCCTTCGCGCTGTCGTTCGACGAGGTGATCGTGACGACCTTCACCGCCGGGGCGCAGAACACGCTGCCGATCTGGATCCTCGGAAATCTCCGGCTCGGCCAGCAGCTACCGCAGGTGAACGTCGTCGTCTTTTTCGTCATAGTGATGACCGTGGTTCCCGTGGTGATCGCGCAGCGCCTGACGCGCGACACGGGGATCCTGCGAAGGAGGTAGACCGTGAGCACGACCGTTTCGAAACACCAGAACTTCGTCGGCGGCGAGTGGGTCGACGCGGCCGGCGGCGAGACGATGGAGGTTCTGAACCCCTCCACCGGCGAGACCATCGCCGAGGTCCCACGCGCCTCGGCCGAGGACGTCGATCGCGCCGTCCAGGCGGCGAAGAAGGCGTTGCCGGAGTGGCTGGAGACGACGCCGGGCGAGCGCGCAGAGATGCTGCTGAAGCTCGCCGACGCGATCGACGAGCACACGGAGGAGCTGGCCGAACTCGAGTCGCAGAACGTCGGCAAGCCCCTCGCCGCTGCGAGGGACGAGCTGCCGGTCTGCTCGGACAACATTCGCTTCTTTGCCGGGGCAGCACGCGTGCTCGAAGGCAAGTCCGCCGGCGAGTACATGCGCGGCTACACGTCGTGGCTCCGCCGTGAGCCGATCGGCGTCGTGGGCGGCATCGCGCCGTGGAACTACCCGCTGATGATGGCCGTCTGGAAGGTCGCGCCCGCGCTCGCTGCAGGAAATACGCAGGTGCTGAAACCATCGGAGCAGACGCCGCTGACGACGCTGCGGTTTGCGCAACTCGCGGCTGACATCCTGCCCGCAGGCGTCTTGAACGTGATCACGGGAGACGGCGTGCCGGCGGGCGAGGCAATCGTCAAGCACCCCGACGTACGTCTCGTGTCACTCACGGGCGACGTCGAAACCGGGAAGATCATCGCGCGGACCGCGGCGGACAATCTGAAGCGCGTCCATCTCGAGCTCGGCGGCAAAGCACCGGTAATCGTCTTCGACGACGCGGATCCGGCCGCAGTGGCCGAGGGAATCAAGATTGGGGGGTACTGGAACTCCGGTCAGGACTGCACCGCCGCGTCGCGAGTCGTCGCGGGGCCGAAGATCTACGACAAGCTCCTCGAAGAGCTCGTGCCGGCCGTCGAGTCGCTGCATGTCGGCGACCCCGCCGAGGGGGACGAGATCGAGATGGGTCCGGTGATCTCGAAGGACCAGCAGGAACGCGTGCTCGGCTTCCTCGACCGTGCGAAGGGTGCAACGGTTTTGACCGGCGGAGGCACGAACGGCGACCGGGGCTTCTTTATCAAGCCGACGGTCGTCGTGGACGTCGGCCAGGAGGACGAGATCATCCAGCGGGAGGTGTTCGGGCCGGTCGTGACCGTGCAGCGGTTCGCGGACGACGACCAGGCGATTGCCTGGGCGAACGACGTCAACTACGGCCTGGCGGCGTCGGTCTGGACCCGCGACATCGGCCGCGCGCTGAATGCCTCACGCAAGCTGCAATTCGGCACGGTGTGGATCAACGACCACATCCCGCTGGTGAGCGAGATGCCGCACGGCGGCTTCAAGCAGTCCGGCTACGGCAAGGACCTGTCGGCGTACTCGCTCGAGGACTACACGCAGATCAAGCACGTGATGGCGAAACTCGACTAGAGCATTGGAGCCGCGCCTCGAACTGCAAGGGTCTGACCCCAGCCTCTGGGGACGATGGCTGAAGTGACTGGACTGGTGCTGCCGCCGCCGCTGGTTCCCGGAGGGACGATCGGCGTCGCGGCTGCGTCCAGTCCGTTCGAAGAGCGGTCCGAGGTCGATCGCGGCGTTCGCTGGTACGAGGAACGCGGTTACCGCGTCAAGCTCGCCGAGCACGTCTACGCCCGCGACGATTTCGTCGCGGGCGATGCGGAGGCAAGAGCACGCGACGTCAATCGGCTGTTCGCCGACCCCGAGGTCGACATCGTCCAGCTCCTGCGCGGCGGCTACGGCGCCTCGCAGGTCGTCCCACACCTCGACTTCGACCTGATCGCCGAGAACCCGAAGCCGCTCGTCGGCTACTCGGACGTCACCGCGCTCCACGTCGCGATCCGCCAGCGCACCGGCCTCGTCACCTTCTACGGCCCTGGCTTCACGGGCATGGGCAGCCCGAAGCGTGGCGACTGGTCGAAGGAGCGGTTCCTGCGGGCACTCACGGATTCGGAGCCGCTCGGCGAACTCCCACCCCGGCCGGACGATCCGTACATCGGCTCGATCGGCACCGGCAAGGCGACAGCGCCGCTCGTCGGCGGGTGCCTCTGGCTCCTGCGCGAGACGCTCGCAACCCCGTGGGAGGTGGACTTCGACGATGCGATCCTCTTCTTCGAGGACGTGCACTGCCCGCCCTGGCACGTCGACGGAATGCTGACGCAGCTCCGGAATGCGGGCAAACTCGACCGGATCGCAGGCGTCGTGATCGGTGAGATGTACAAGTGCGAGGAGCACCTGCAACCGGAACCGTGGCTGCGGAGCCGCTCGATGGAAGACGTGTTCGAGCATCACCTCGAGCCGCTCGGCGTTCCGATCCTCCATAACCTCCCGCTCGGTCACGGTGACCATCTCTGCACGATCCCGCTCGGTGTGACCGCGACGGTCGACGCGGATGCGCGCAGGCTGACATTCGCCGAGCCCGCGCTCGAGACTAGGCCCGCACGATCCCGGCGCGACCCGTTCCCTGCCGCATCCCGATAATCCCTTCCGCAGCCGAGAGGCTCGGCCCAAACCCCGTGACCGCCGCCAGGAAGTGCCTCCGGTCGAGCGCATAGAGCACGGCCTCGGTCCGCGCGCGGACGGTCGCGGTCCGCGGCACGTTACGCAGCAGAGCAATCTCTCCGAATGAATCGCCGGTATCGAGCGACTGCACCGGCTCTCCATCGATGTACACGTCGAAGCCACCGTGCTTGATCAGATAGAAACGGTCACCCGGCTCCCCTTGTCGCACGATCTCCTCGCCGACCGAGGCAGGCACCTCTTCGAGGGCATGGGCGAGCTGTTCCAAGGTCGATGCCGGCAACGGCGCGAAGATCGGATTCGCGCGGAGGAACTCGAGCCGCTCGACGGGAACCTCCGCAGCCCGGTCGATCGCGTTCAGCCGCGGCCACGCAGGAATCACGACCAGTGGCAAGAGAGAGCCGGCGACGATCAGCGCGCCGCGCGTACCGAGCCAGTTGAGCAGCAGCGGCGCAGCAACAGCGCCGAGGGCACCGGCGAGAAGCAGGACGCTTTCCAGCACGCCGAAGACTCGAGCCAGCACGTCATCGGGCGCCGAGCGCTGCAGCAGCGTCATCCCCGAGACGTCGACGATCGTGTTCCCAATTCCGACGACCGCAAGTAAGACAAGGACGAAGGCCTGATTGGGCCAGATCGCCACCAGGGCGATGGGAACGCCCCAGATGAAGATCCCCAGCCCGAAATCCGCGGCCTGCCGCCTGCGGCCGACGAGCGCCGCCGCCGCAAGCGCCCCGAGCAGGCCGCCGACACCCACTGCCGAGTTGAGAAAACCGACGCCTGCCTGGCCGGTGTCGAGCAGTTTGAGCGCGATGACCACGATGAGCACGCTGAGCATTCCGTCCACAAACGTCTGGGCCGAAAAGAGCCCGACCAGGAAACGCGTCCTCCGCTCGTGCGCAATGGCCCGGAAACCCGCCAGCAACTCGTCCAGGACCGAGACCGGCTCCCGCTCGCCTGAGTCCTCCACCTCGATACCAGGGCGGATCCGGGCGATGAGGAATGCCGACCAGAGCATCGCGCCACCCGTAACGAGAAAGACGACTCCCGTTCCGGCCGCGGCCAACAACAGCCCACCGATCGCCGGGCCGCCGAAGATTCCGACGCTCTCGATCGTGCTCGCTGCGACGTTCGCGGCCGTGAGCTCTTCGGGCGTCCGGGCCAGGGATGGGATCAAGGCGGCCTCGGCCGGGCGAAACGCGGTGGCCACGACGCTGACGCCGCCCGCGATGACGTAGATCACGATCGGCGGGGCACCGGCGAACACGGCCAGGGCAGCACCCGCGATCAGGACCGCCCGTGCGATGTCCGAGCCGGCCATCACCCAGCGACGGTCGTAGCGATCGCCAAGGATCGCCGCAAACGGGGACGCAATCGCAGCGGCGACCCAGCGGGCCAGCCCGACCACGCCCACAGCCGTGGCACCGCCCTGCTCGTACGCGTAGACGACGACTGCGATCCCGTACGCCCACGTGCCGAGGATCGAAGCCGCCCAGGCAAGCTCGATTCGGCGCAATCCCGGGTTTCGGAAGACGTCCCGAAATGCCCGGCTCGACTCAGCCAGGTGGCCTAGAATCTGCCGCATCCGGCGGAGAATCGCACAGGCTTGTGTATTTCAAGAGGAGCAGGGAAGATTCCGGGTGAGCAGCCCGTCTAGTACCTGAAACGGCGATCATGCCGAAGACCTTCTAGAAGGAGGAGTTCATGTCCGACGATCGCTTCGAGCAGGAAGAGGCGAAGGACGAAGACGTCGAGGCCCATAAGCACAAGGGCTTTAAGGCCAACGAAGAGCTTCTGGCCAACCAAGAGCTTCTGGCCACCGGAGAGCCCGAGTCAGACGACGTCGAGGCCCATCGGCACAAGGGCTTCAAGGCCAACGAAGAGCCCGGCTCCGACGATTCAGACGACGTCGAGGCCCATCGGCACAAGGGCTTTAAGTAACGAGTATCTCGATCGAGTGACAAAAGCCCGGGATCCCCGGGCTTTTGTCGTTCTAGAGCAGGTGTTCCAGCTCGGCCAGGAGGCGCAGGGCGGTCTCGGAGCCCTCCTCCCGACGAGCCTCGAGCTTCTCGGCCAGCCGTGAGATGACGCTGAGCTCTCCGTCGCCGGCCAGCGCCTCCTGCGCCCGACGAGCCCGTTGCAGAAGGTCGAGCGCGATCGCCGCCTGGCTGGCGAACAGCCCGAGGAGCTCCATCTCGGCGAGGGTGAACCGCGTGTCTTGAGGGCGATCGAGCACCTCGAGGACTCCCAGCACCCGTTCCTCGTGGAGCAGCGGAACCGCCATCAAGCCCTTCGGGACGAAACCGGTGCTCTCCGCCGTCTCGCGCGAGAAGCGCGGATCGGTGAGCACGTCCTCGATCACGAGCGGCTGCCGGCTGACGAGCACGAAGCCTGCGATTCCGGTGCTCGAGGGGAACCGCTTTCCGATGAGTGCTTCCGACGCCTCGTCCGCAGCAGCCTCGAAGACGAGCTCGTCCGCTTCCTCGTCGAGGAGCAGGATCGAGGAGGCCTTCGCCCTGAAGATCGCGCGGGCGACGTCCACGATCGACTGGAGCAGGGCGCGATATTGGTCCTCCGAGCCCAAGACGCCCGCGGCGACCGCCGCCCGAAGCTCGTCGCTCACTTCTCGCCTCCCACGTTCGTCGCAGTGAGGTAGAGGACGCTCTTCAGTTGGAACGGCGTCAGCTCGGGATGCTTCGAGAGGACGAGCGCCGCGATCCCGGCGATGTGCGGGGTGGCGAAGCTGTTGCCGGTGCAGACGAGACGGCCGCCGCCGTTCCACGCGACCTCGACGTCGACGCCCCGGGCGAAGAATTCGACCGGCGGAGCAGGGTTGTAGTAGTACTGGTAAGGGTCTTCCTGCTCGTGGCTCCCGACCGAGATGACGCTCGAGAAGCGCCATGGATAGCTTTCGACGGGCATGTTGTGAGCGGAGGCGACGAGCATCGTGCGACGGAAGTATGCGGTGTCCGCGAGCTCGTGCAAGAGCGACGCGAACTTCTGCTTGGTCGTCGAGAGGCTCATGTTGATCACGTCGTAGCCCTGCGCGATCGCCCAGCGCAAGCCCTCCAGCAGGACGGCGCCGCTGCCGGTATAGCCGGCCCCGAGCACCCGAACGCTCACGAGCTCGCAGTCGGGTGCCAGCGAGCGGATCACCCCGGCGCAGGCAGTGCCGTGCCCGCAGAGGTCCCCCGCGGTGTCGTTGTCCTCGATGATCACCTCGTCACCCTCGATCGAGATCGCGACCGACTTCTGGACGTCCCCCACGAGCGGATGGTCGGTCTCGATGCCGCTGTCGAGGACGCACACCCGGGCACCGGCTCCAGTCGCTCCGCCCCAGGCCCACTCGCGCGTGACCTGCCCAGGCCATTCCTCGGGGAGGGCGATCGATTCGACGGCCTCCGCGGAGAGGCTCCAGGCTGGAAGTTCCTCGGACATCCCTGCAGCGTACGAGTCCCGCCTGCGGGAAGACAAGCGGGGCCGGGGCCGTCTAGTGGCCGGAGTGTCTTCGTTCTCGCATCAAGAGATCGCTCGAGACCGTCACGCGGACCTGCTACGCGAGGCGACTCAGGAGCGGCTTGCCGCGAGCATCCGTGAGGGGGATCCGGATCGCGCGGCGACTGCGAGGACGTGGGCTCTCCGATCGACCGCCGCCCTGAGGGGCATCGTGCGGCGGCGGCCGGCGGTTCGTACCGCCTGATCTACTCCCGCACCGCCCGCGCCGCTTCGGCGGCGCGGGCGGCCTCCTCCGCCACTTTCGCCGCTTCGAGAACGCGTCGATCGCCTGCCGATGCGGTCAGATTCACCGCCACCAGCTCCGCCGCGGCCTTCGCCGCTGCTGCTGCGAGCAGGGCCGCTGTCACTGCATCGGCCCACAGGGCCGCGTCGCCGCTTTGTGCCACGGTCAGTGCGAGCTGCGCGACGTCGCCTGCCGCCCGGGCGATCTGTAGCGGAGGCTCGGCCGCCTTTGCATACGCCTGGCCGAGGGCGAAGTCCTGCCGCGCGCCCTGCCCCTCCCCGCTCTGCCCGCGGGCCAGGAGCGCGGCTTCGTACTGCTCCGCGTCCGCCTGTGCAAGCGGAGCGGCCCGGGCCTGAAGGCTCTCGGCCTGCGCCGCGATTCCCGCAGCGTCCGGCCAGGTGTCCACGGACCGGCGGGCCACCTTGGCGAGGAGCCCGGCAGCCATCGCGGTGACGAGCGCGGCAACCGACCCTCCGCCGGGAGTTCTCCCCTCGCCTGCGATCTCGTCGAGGAATTCCCGCAGGCGCAGGTCGAGCAGCTCCATATGGGGATTGTCCTAGAAGCGCTACTTGGACTTGAAGCGAACCTTCAGCGCTTTGATGACCGCGGGATCGCGCTCATAGCCTTCGGCCTCGAGGGCAGACTCGAGATCGGCCACGAGCCGGGCCTTGAAGTGAGCGTCCGCCTCCGCGCGGGCGACGATCTCGTCGAGCCCGGCTTTGGCCAGCGGCAACTCCTGCGCGGCACGTACCCAAGCCTCCGGGGCCGGGGGCAGAGCTCGAATCAGGCGCGCAAGGCGCTCCTCGTCAAAAGCGGTCATCGGGAACTAGACGGGGGATCGGGCTGAGTTCTTCCCTCGAGGAACTCACGTAGCCGCCCCAGGCACCTGGAGATGCGGCTCGCGATCGTTCCGGCCGGGAGATCGAGCGCCTCGCCGATGGTGCGGTAGCTCTCGTCGCGGGCGAAGAAGCGATCGAGGATCTCCCGGCAGTGCTCGGGGGTGGCAGCAAGGGCCTCGTGAACGGTGAGCGCGTCCTCGAGCATCGTCAGGGTTTCCTCAGACCCGGCGAGCTCGAGATCTTCGTCCGTGGCCGGACGCTCGCGTGAGGTGGCGCGGAGCCGGTCGATGCACAGCCGCCTGGTGAGCTGCGCGAGCCAGGGCCGGACGGCGGCGTCGTCCCGCAGCCCGTCGAGATGTTCGTACGCACGCGCGAACACTTCCTGAAACACGTCCTCCGCGTCGGCATCGGACAACCGGAACGCCTGGACAGAGATGGCGTACACGTAGCGTGAGAAGCGGTCGACGAGCTCGGCCCACGCTTGCTGGTCACCGGACCGGCAACGGGCGACGAGCTCACTGTCACTCAGCGTCTGCGCCATGCCGCGGATTCTGACGGGTGGCTACGCCGTCACGCGGCGGGTTGCTGCCCGGCGTCCTTGCCGAGCTGTTTCGACCACCATTCGGATTCGCGGCGGTCGAAGTTGTCCTGCAGCTGAGAGACGTACATGGAGAGGTCGCTCTCGCGCGTCGACAGAGCGGCCTCCAGCTCGGCGCCCGCCTTCTCGCGCTGCTCGAGCCGCTGCTCCCGGACCTCGAGCTCGGCTTCCATCTGGGCCTCGCGCAGGTTGAGCGCGGCGTCGCGCTCCTCGAGCTCCCTCGCACGGCCGGCGAGCACCTTCTCGCGCTCGTCGAGCCCCTTCTCTTTGCCCTCGTAGCGGCTGCGCGACGCCAGGATGGCCTGCTCAGCCTTGTTGAGGGCAGACTCGCGGGCGGAGAGTTCGTCGTCACGCTGCTTCAGGCGCCGCTCGGCGAGCTCGTCCACCTCGGGCTTGCGCGCCTCCTCGGCCGCTCGCCGGGCGGTGGCTTCCAGTCGATGAAGCTCGGCCTCGCGCGCGATCAGCTCGGTCTCGCGTTGTTCGATGCTGTCGAGCTTGGCGAGCGCGTCCTTTGCGACCGCATCGCGTTCGGCGGCCTGGCGCTCGAGGTCTTCCATGCGAGCAGTGAGGTCGTTTGCGCGAGTCGAGAGCTCGAGCTCGCGCTCGTCGAGCTCGCGTGCTCGAGCGGACAGCTGCTCGACGTCTCGCCCACTCTCGGCGGAGATCGCTGCCTCCCGCTTGCCGATGACCTTCTCACGGGTCTCGAGTTGCACCCTTGCCTGAGTGAACTCACGTTCGGTCGCAGCCAGCTGTGCTTCGCGCTCCGCGACCCTCTTCTCGAGGGCTCGCGCCTGCTCGTCCTTTACCCGAGCCTTCTCCTCGCGCTCCTCGAGTGCGCGCATCAGCTTCGCCTGGCGCGTCTCGGTCTCTTCGCCGGCCGCCGACACACGCGCTTCTGCCTTGGCGAGGTCCTGCTCGCGCTTGGTGATCTCGGCGAGCTTCTCTTCCACCTCGGCGGCAGTGGCCGCACGCTCGCCGTCGCCGACCTTGAGCTCCTGCACCTTCAGCTCGACGAGCTGCTCGCGCTCTGCGAGCCGCGCCTCGAGCTTCGTGAGCTCTTCCCTCGCCTCGAGCAAGCCGTCCAGCTCCGCCAGACGCTCGGTCATTCGGCGCTCGCGCTCGTCGAGCTCGGCCTGGGTCTCCGCCAACGCCGCTGCCCGGCGATCGAGCCCGGCCGACTGCTCTGCGAGCTGGTGCTCGAGCTGCTCGTCGCGGGCGGCGGTGTCCACTTGATCGTGCAAAGACGAACGCAGCTGCTGCTCGCGCGCGAGTGACGCGTTCAGCTCGGCGCGGAGGGCTTCGGCCTCGGTCTCCTCGACAAGGGGCGATGCCGCGGCGATCGCTTCCGCCGGCGACCGAGGCTCGGGCGGCGTCTCACCCGACTGGAGCTTCGCCCTCAGCCCGGTGCCGAAACCGCCTTCGGTGCCATGTTCGGCCACTGCCGCCACCTCTCCTCTAGAACTTGAAGAGCGCCGAGAGGTTGAGGAACGCAGGCCCGAGCACGACGAGGAACATCGCCGGGAAGATGAAGATGACGGTTGGGAAGAGCATCTTGATCGGTGCCTTCATTGCCTTCTCCTCGGCGATGAGCTGCCGCTTGAGTCGCGTATCGCCCGCCTGGACCTTGAGGATCCGGCCGAGGGAGATGCCCAGCTGATCCGCCTGGATGATCGCCCGCACGAAGCTGGCCATCTCCTGCGACGAGCTGCGCTCGGACATCTTCTTGAGCGCTTCGCTCCGGCCCTCGCCGATACGGATCCCGCCGAGTGCGAGCTCGAACTCTTCGATCAGCGGGCCGTCCATGTGCTCGGTCAGCTTCTGGACCGCGCCGTCGAAGCCGAGCCCGGCCTCGACACTCACGGAGAGCAGGTCGAGCGCGTCCGGAAGCTCGGCCGACACCGCCAGCTGGCGGGACTTCATACGACTGTTGAGATAGAAGCCGGGAGCCAGAGCTCCGCTGAGGCCGAAGAACAACGCTATGAGGAACATGTACTTCGGCGCGCTCGCGCTTCCGAGGGCAAGGCCGAGGATGACTCCCCCGAGGCCGAGGATGCCTTTCGCACCGATGATCGTCGTCGGGGACGTCCTCCGCATACCGGCCGCCATCAACTTCTCCGACACGGCCTCCACCGACATACGCGGGTTGATCCGCAGCACGAGCCGGGCCGCCTTTGCCACGAACGGGTCGAGCGCACGCTCGCGGAAGCGCGGCATCTCCTTTCCGGTGACGGTACGGAGGCGGCCGTAGTTGGCCGCACGATGCACGAGGTTTCGCCGGTTTCGCATCGGCGTGGTGGCGAGCTCCGCAAAGAAGAAGACGGCCCCACCGATAGCTGCGATTGCAAGGGTCAGGATCATCGACATGTCATCAACCTCGGAAAGAGACGATTTTTTTCAGAATGAGCGAACCGATCCCCATCATCACGAGGCCGACGATCATGACGATGTGACCCGTGTGTGAGAAGTAGAGCGGGTGCATGTAGTTCCTGTTCACGAGCGTGATCACGCCCGCCAGGAAGAACGGGATGCCGATCAGCGTGTAGGCCGACATTCGGCCCATTGCGGTGAGCGCGCGGATCTTGCGTGTGAACTGCTGCCGCTGGCGCACGGTGTCGGCGACCATGTCGAACAGGGTCGCGAGCGAGCCGCCGACCTGTCGCTGAATCGTGACCGCCGTGATGGCGAACTCGAAGTTCTTCGACGCCATGCGCTCGGCCATCTCCAGCAGCGCGTCGTCCATGGGCCGGCCGAGAGACGCTTCGGTGAGTACCCGCTTGAACTCCTGGTTCGCCGGGGGATGGCCCTCGTCGACGACAGCCTGGAGCCCCTGCTTGAAGGAGTGACCGGCCTTGAGCGAAGCGGCGATCGTGATCAGAAGATCGGGCAGCTCGTCCTCGAAGGCCTTCAGCCGCTTCCGCATCTTGAGCCAAACCCAGCTGAACGGAATCATTCCGGCCGTCACCGTCAGCGCAAGAAGAAGAACGGGAGAGGCCCCGAACAGCAGGGCGAGCAGCGCCATCAGTACGGCCGCCCCGACGGTGATCCAGACGAACTCGACCGTCCGGAGCTGCACATCGGCGCGTTCGAGCATGCGGCTGATCGCTCGCCAGTGCTTCAGGTCGCCCAGCGCCTTCTCAGTGGCCGCGAAGATGGACGAGAATGCCTCGTTGCGCCGCTCCTTGCGGTTCTTCTTGGCGTTCACCTTGCCCTCGCCGGTGTGCGCGACGATTCGGCTGCGCACCCATGAGCCCCGGATGCCGGCCAGGAAGAAGAGGCACCCGAAGAGCACGAGCGCCGCGACCGCGATCGCGATCGCAAGCGGGCCGCCGGGGCCATAGGCGTTCTTCGGAAGGAGGTTCGTCGGTTGGGGCGCGGCGATCGCATCGCCCGCGGGAATCTTCGCGAGCTGTGTGGTCGAGCCCGCACCGACGATCGACGCGGTCAGCCGGACGCTGTCCCCCGGCCGCGCGGCGGTGACGTACTGGACGCGCCACGTCTTCTTCAGGGCAGCGGCGATGGAGGCGTAGACCCGTGCGAGCTCGGAGGTGGACGACGCACCGTAGTACTGGCCGCCCGTCGCGCTTGCGAGCTGCACGAGCGGGTCGGACGTGAATCCCGCGCCCTCGATTCCGATCGCGTAGACCGAAGCATTCGCCTCGGCCGCCGTCTTGATCGCGGTCGCGAGCGTGCCCGTGCTCGCATTGTCCGCGCCGTCGCTGAGGACGATGATCACGCGACCCGGCAGGGGGTTTCCCTTGAGCTGGTTCGCCGCCGCAATGACGGCGTCGTAGAGCGCGGTCCCTCTGACGCGATCCGTCTGCATGCGCGCCAGCGGGAGATCCGCGTCGAGCTTGACGGTCGAGAACGGCGAGAGCGTCGCCACCTTCGAGCCGAAGGCGATCACAGACAGCTCGTCGGCGGGCTGCTTCGCCGCCACGAATGCACGTGCACCTGCCGCAGCGTCTGCCAGCGGCTTGCCCCGCATCGACTGCGAGCGGTCGATCAGAGTCGCGATCGCCTTGACGCTGCCGAGGTTTTGCGCCTGGAAGCCGGCGACCGGGGTCCCGTTCTCCCAGAGAGCAGGCCTGCCGCTGCCGGTAGGCGTGTAGATGGATGCGCGGATAGTCGGGTACGACGTGGCGTCGACGCCCCGCAGTTGAACCGCCGCCCCCGCGGCGGCAGGAACTGCGAGGAGGATGAACGCGAGCCCGACGACGGCGAGCCGGAATCGGCTCATTGGAAAGCTCCCTTGAACTTCGATGCCTCGTGTCCCTGGCCGACCGCCGGAGCGTCCGTGTCGTCCTCCCTGCTGAAGAAGCTCGGCTGCAGGACGACGCCGTTGGCCGCCATCTTCTCGAGGAAGTTCGGCTTCAGGCCCGTGCAGCTCAGAGGGGAGAGCAGCCTCAGGCCGACGCCGCTCGCGGCCGTCTGCTCGTCAGGTGGCTTTGCGTGGAAGACGTCCTGCAAGGTGATCACCTCGGACTCCATGCGGAGGACCTCGGTGACGTGCGAGATCCGGCGCGAGCCGTCGACAAGCCGCGTGATCTGGACGAGCAGGTCGAATGCGCTCGAAACCTGCTCGCGGATGGCGCGCAGGGGAAGCTCGACGCCTGCCGTCAGCACGAGGGTCTCGAGACGCGAGAGCGCGTCGCGCGGGGAGTTGGCGTGAATCGTCGTCAGCGATCCTTCGTGGCCCGTGTTCATCGCCTGGAGCATGTCCAGCGTCTCGGGACCGCGGACCTCGCCGACGATGATCCGGTCGGGGCGCATGCGCAGTGCGTTGCGCACGAGCTCGCGGATTCGGACCTCGCCCTGGCCTTCGATGTTCGAAGGACGCGATTCGAGCGTGATCACGTGCTCCTGCTGGAGCTGGAGCTCCGCCGCATCCTCGATCGTGACGATGCGCTCGTCACCGGGAATGAACGCGGACATCGCGTTCAGCGTGGTGGTCTTACCCGTGCCGGTGCCACCGGAGATCAACACGTTCAGCTTGCCCTTGACGCAGGCGGCGAGGAACTGCGCCGCCTTCGGCGAGATCGAGCCGAACGAGATCAGGTCGTTCATCGTGTACGGATCGCGCGCGAACTTCCGGATCGTGAGCGTCGGGCCCTTGAGGGCAAGAGGCGGGATGATCGCGTTCACACGCGAGCCGTCCGGAAGACGTGCGTCGACCATCGGCGAGGCCTCGTCTACGCGCCTGCCGATCTGCGAGACGATCTTGTCGATGATGCGCAGCAGGTGGGAGTTGTCGGCGAACGAGGCTTGCACCCGCTCGAGCTTGCCCAGCCGCTCGACGTAGATCTGATCGTAGGCGTTGACCATGACCTCGGTGACGGAGTCGTCTCGGAGAAAGGTCTCGAGCGGCCCGTAGCCGAGGATGTCGTCGGTGATCTCCCGGATGATCTGACGACGCTCTTCGCGCGTCAGCGGCGTTCGGTCCAGCACGAGCTGCTCCGTGACAGCACGCGTGACGCGTTCACCCATATCGCCGGTTGCCTCGCGTTTGAACAGCTCCGCACCAAGCGTGGCGATGCAGGCATGGTGGATGCGGGTCTTCAGCTCGGCATACGGGTCCTGTGTAGGAGATGGGGACGAGGTTTCATGGCTGTGCCCGCCGGTGAGCAGCTCCGCGGTTGCGGAGGAGCCCCCGTTGGAGGTTTTGAGGCGGTCGTGGAGGCCCATGAGTTACGACCTCGCGAGTGCGGGAAGGAGACGACGCTTCTTGCCGTGTTCCTTGACTGCCGGAAAGAGCTCCTTCGCCATCGCCTTGATCGCCTTCGACACGTCCGCGCCTTCTTCGGCGAGCACGACGGGATTGCCGCGGTTGACCGAAAGCGGAACTGCCCGGTCGGACGGCAACTCGAAGCGCACCTTCATTCCCAGCGCACCTTCCACCTCGTTCGGCTTCATGCCGACCTTGGAGTTGGCGCGATTGAGGACGATGCGGACACGCTGCTTCGGGAACGACAGCAGGTCGAGCGTCTGCAGCGCCAGGCGTAGGTTCTTCAGCGTCGGCACGTCGAGCGAGCAGAGCAGCAAGAGCTCGTCCGTACGGTCGAGCGTCGCAAGCATCGGCCCGTGGAAGAACGGTGACGTGTCGACCACGATGACGTCGAACGACTCGCGGGCCACCTCGAGCAGGCGACCGAGCTTTGCCTCCGTCACGAGCTCTGCATCCTCCGGCCGAAGCGGAGCCGGCAGCACCTCGAGCCCGCACGCGTGCTTGGTCGTGTAACCGGCCAGCTTTTCCGTGTCGAGCTCGCCCGGGGCGACGACCAGGTCGTAGATCGTCTTGTCGGGCTCGATGCCGAGCATGATCGCCGCGTCGCCGAACTGCAGATCGAGGTCGAGGAGTAGCGTCTTGCGGCCCTCGAACTTCGCGCAGGCAGCGGCGAGGTTGGTTGCGGTCACCGTCTTACCGGTCCCGCCCTTCGGCGAGAAGACCGTCACGATCTTGCCGTGCCGGCCGGAGCCGGTGTCGTGATGCCGGCGGGTCGTGTGCGTCGCCTTGCGGATTGCGAAGACGATGTTCTCGACGAGCTGAGGCAGAAGCAGGACGTCGGCGACGTCTGCATCGAGTGCCTGCTCGAGCAGCCCCGAAGAGCCGCCCGACGCGAGCATCAGGATCGGGGCACGAGAGTGCTCCCGAATCGCCGCAAGCTCGTCCGCGGGCAGCGACGCAGCCCGGGTTGCATGGAGGACGGCGTCCAGGTGGCCGCCCGCCAACGCCGCGGCGCCGTCGGCGACGTTGGTGCTGGCCCCGACCAGCTCGATCTCGGGATGGCTTGCGAGCGACTCGCGGAGCTTGTCGAACCCTTCGCAGGATCCGGTGGCGTAAACACGCACGCGCTGGGTTGTTTCGGTAGCGGAGCTCATCTCGGCCTCCTTCCGGGTCCGTCGAAGAGCATCGTTCTACTGTCCTGCACGGTGTTCGAGCTGTCGAGCGAGTTGGACGGCGGGCGCAACTCGAGGTGCCAACCCCCCTCTTTGCCGTTCTTTTCGATCCAGATGAGCTTCTGCGACTGGGAATCGGTCACGCGGAGCTGCACCGATTCGCCGCTCCCCTCCACCAACTTGGCGGTTGCGCCCACGCCTCCAGGTGCCCGCAGCACGAGGAGGTTGCGCAGGACGACGCGAGCCACGGGGCCGCCGCTGTTAGTGGAAGCATTCGCCCCTTGCCCCGAATTTGTGCCCCAGGTCCCGACGACGTCAACGTGATCGCCGGCCTGGATCGTCCCCGCGAGGAGCTGATGCGCATCGCCCGTGATCTGATAGGCACGCTGAGTGCCCTTGATCTGTGCGCGGATGCCCTGCTCCGTCGGGGGCGAGAAGCGCCTGGTGCTCACCTGCTCACCCTCGAAGACATCCTGGGTGGCGACGTACTGTGCAAGCTGGTCCGGAGACGAGATCGCGCCCGCGACGACTGCCTTGCGGGGCACGGTCTGCTCCTTGAGCATCTTCTGGTCGACTACGTCCGCGCCTGAAGTACCCGCCGGGATGTCGCGCGCGGCGACGAGGACCGTCACCTTGCCTTCCCCGTTCTGCACGTGGCGCTTGTAGTTGACGACGTATACGCTCGTCAAAATGGCGGCGAGAGCGGCCAATGCGACGGCGATCCCGATGTTCTTGGCGCGATAATTCATAGTCCTTTCTCTTTTCCTTAGAAGGGCCTGAGGACTGGTGCTACTCGATGAGTTGAATCGACTTCACGCCGAAAGAACTTGAGGGTCCCCCGTCGCCGCCGCCTTCCGAGAGGATCCCCTGGGCGATGAATTCCGTGAAGTAGCCGTGAAGAGTCGAGTTGTTGCCGTGCACTTCGTAGCTCGTGAGGTGAAACCCGATCCAGCCGATGATCTCGTACGCAGCGTTCTGACCTTGACCGTCGAGTTGCCTGTAGACAGGGAAGAGCAGGACGCTGCCCCTACGAGCCTCGAGAGCGTCCTGAATGTTGCTCGAGGAGAACTTCGCGCCCGGATCCGAGCGGTAGTCCCCGAGCCCGAGATACTTGTTGAAGCCGTGGAGGATCCAGTCGGCCTCGTCCGATGAGCCGGGCGTGCCGTTCCCGCCGTCGAGATTCAGCATGCCGAAGGCGCCGGGGGCTCCCATCGGGTCGTAGTCCATGGTCGTGTCGCTCCCGAAGTCCGGAGTGCTGTCCCCGTTGCAGTTGTGGATCAAGGGGTGGTCGCAGAAGACCACCATCGGAGCGACATACCTCGCCTTGAGCGGGGGCCCGACACGGGCTTTCGCGCGCGCAGAGATGTCAGCGCTCGCAATGCCGAGAACGCTGCCGAAGACGCCGGCGTCCGTCTTCCTGGCCCGGACGCCGATGGTGTCGTCCGCCACGGCCGTCGAGGTCACGGCGATGTCCGCCCCAGCAACGTCGCCGCCGTTCTTGTTGGCGTAGCTCAACGCCATTGCCTGGGCTCCGGCAGAATCCTTCGGGAGCAGCTGCGCGCCCGCGAGGGCCGCGGCGTCGGCCGTTGCCTGGAGCCGGCGCTTCGTGTGATACCAGTTGCCAACGTCGACGACGAGCGCCGCCATCCCCATGATCACGACGAGGGAAAGGGCCATCAGGACGAAGGCCTGACCGCTTTCGCTCTTGCGGACGCTCATTCGACTCGCTCCTTCATAGTCGTGTTGAGAGTCCCGCTCGCAACGACCCAGTCGAGCAGCTTGATGTCGTAGGGGTAGGTAGCGGTGACGGTGACGTCCGACCCCGCCGCCCATGAGGAGTCGCACGTGAGGATGAACTTCACATGCGGCTGATCGAGATTCGCTCCGGCGCTGTATCCCGTCGCCTCGCAGGCGCCCTCGGGATCAGCGGCGTTACGCGAAACCGCGCCCTGACGCGATGCAGCACGTGCTGCATCCGTGAGCGCGACGTAGTTGTTGAAGATGATGCCGAACTGGATGATGCCGAAGAGCACCACGAGCAGGATCGGCAGGACGAAGGCGAACTCCGTCATCGTCTGCCCTCGCTCGTTCTTGATTGTGTCCTTCAGATGCATTTTCGGCTCCCACTTCGAAAGATTTGCGGAGCCCTCGCCGCCAGGAGAGGGCTCCGCTGATGCCTGGGCGGCTATGTGAATAGCCGCACCAAGCTGGTCACTGCACTCGCACCGTTCTCCGAGAAGCGGGTGAATGCGAGAAACGAGCTCCCGCTGACCACCGCGAGCGTGACCGTCTTGTCAGGCTCCGCCTGAGCGTGCTCACGCGAGAGAAACGTGAGGAACTCACGGATTCGATGCCTGCGGTGATGCTTCACGGTCAAACTCCTGTCCTCGGTTACGACTGCGAACTACAGCTTGGTGCGAACTGCATCGAATGCGGCGGAGATGGACGTGGAGAGCAAGCCGAGGGCCACGACAACTGCGACCGCGATCACTGCCAGGACGACGCCGTACTCGGCCATCGTCTGACCCTCCTCGACGGCGAAGCGTGCGCGGAGGTAATGGACCAGATCCTTGAACGACATGGATTCACCCCCCTTCGCCATTTCGGGCGCGCGCTGGCGCGCTATGCAAAGCAGATTGGTGGTAGATGGTGAGTCGACTCGAAGTCGGTCAAAAAAGCGTGACAAGCTGGTGCGTCCTTTCTCTCTAGGCGCGCCGCTTCGCCTTCCGGTCAATCTCGGCAAATTCATCGCCTCGAGACCGGCAAGCGCGTATCCCTCACCCGGGTGATCCGCCGCGACGTTCCCTTAAGTGAGGGAGTTGGCTGGGCCCGGTGGGGATCGATAGTCAAAAAACCGTAAGCGGCTGCGGAACAACGCAGATTCCGCGCCCAAGTGGCGGCCAGGGCGCTTTACCGAAGGAGCAATGGCAATGCCACGACGTTTCATCCGTAGAGACAACTGGGAGTTCGGCGGCCAGCCGACTCCTGCAGAGGGCACGTCCGGCGAGCCCAAGTCGAGGAAGCGTCGGCTCGCCACAACGCTCGTTTTCACCACGCTCTTCTTCGCGGGCGCGTCACTCGCCGCTGTGGCTGGCAACCAGTTCGGCCCCCTCCCCGGGGAAGACAACCAGCAGCTCGCCGGCGATACGACCACGACCGATGCCGGGACTCCTCCCGTCGCGACCGATGACACTTCAGCGGCGGTAGCTGCACCCGTCGACGCCGGCGCCGGCCCGGCCGATGCGAGCACCGACGCCACAGCGACGACGGACGCAACGGCAACGGCGACCCCGACCGACACAACCTCCGACGCGACACCGGTCGACGACACCACGCCCCCGGCGAGCCTCACGGGCCCGTCGACGGCCGGCACCGCGGCAATACCCACTGCCACCGCGGCGAAGCAGTCCGCGAAGCAGACCGCGAAGGCTGCCCGGGGCTGGAAGGCGACGAAGCTTCGCACGATCCTCCTGCCGAAGTTGAAGCCGGCACCTCCTCCCGAGATCGAGGGACCGCCGAGCGCAGCGACGATCTGGCTCAACTCGCAGCTCCCCGATCCGACCCCGCCTGCTCTTCGGCTCTCGCCGAAGTTCGCCTCGAACCTGAAGGCGACTGCAAAGGCGTCGGGCCTCAACTGGGCGACGATGCTGGGCATCCTCCGCGCGCGCGGCGCAACCGGCCACAATCCGGCCAACCGCCCCACGCTCCGGAAGCTCGCCGGGCGGCTCTCGTCTTACGGGCCCGCCAAGGGCGACTGGGCACGGATCGTCTCGTACTCGGGCGACACGAGCTTCGCGGACAGGGCTGCTGCACTGGCCCGGTACGATCGCGCGGTCGGCCTGAAGGGCCTGGTCAAGGGCCTCGAGGCGGCGAAGAAGTCGATCGCCACGCGGCTCCTGTCGGATCCGAACGTCTCGATCTACGAGGGCGGTCGGAACGACATCGTGCAGAACAAGGTCGACGTCCGCGTCCTGGCCGTGATCGCGTACCTGCGCGAGTCCTTCGGTCAGGTCACTGTGTCGTCACTGGTCTCCGGCCACCGCCTCTATGCGCGGCCCGGCGTGATCTCGGCACACATCTCCGGCCACGCCCTTGATGTCTCAGGGCTCGGCGACACCCCGATCCAGGGCCATCAGGAGCCCGGCGGGATCACCGAGCGCGCCGTTCGTGACATCCTGTTCCTCCCGACGGAAGTCATGCCCCGGCAAGTCATCTCATTGCTCGGGCTTGGTGGAGCGTCGTTCCCGATGGCCGATCACTACAACCACATCCATATCGGGTTCTAGTGGCCGAAGTCGCGATTCGTCGCGAAGACGGAAGCATCGTGTGTGAGCGCTGTGTCCTGGGGGACACGGCGCTCACGCGCATGAAGGGCCTGCTGGGACGTCGCGAGCTCCCGAGCGGAGAGGGAATCCTGTTGAAGCCGGCATCGTCGGTGCACATGGCGTTCATGCGCTTTCCGATCGATGCTGTGTTCCTCGACCGCGACCTGCGCGTGGTCAAGATCGCGTCCGATCTCCGGCCCTGGCGTGTCGCAGGAAGCCGGGGCGCGAAGGCCGTGCTGGAGATTCCGGCCGGCGAGGCTGACCGCCGCGGGCTTACGGTTGGCGACCGTCTGGCCGTCGACTAGAAGCTTTCGCCGACGTCGCCTGCGAGAGCAACCATTCGGTCCGCAGCTCACGGGCCCGGTTCTCGAGATCCGCCAGCAAGCCCCTCACCTCGTCGAGCTGCGGCCGCAGCTTCTCGACCCGGCGCAATTCGGAAGCAATTTGAGCCAGGGAGCTGGCGGGGTTCGCATTGAGTCGCAGCAGCCGCCGCTCGCTCGACTCGAGCTGTCCGCTGACCGCACGCTGCCAACCTTCGGCCTGTTCCTTGAGCGTACGCAACTCGGTCTCCGTCGCGGGCCGGCGGTCCAGCACCTCGCGGAGTCGTTTGATCAGGGCGAAGTCGAGTTGGTTGGGCATGGACGGCTCCCACAGCCTTTCAAATGCGGGCGGGAAGCGCCGGGGATCAGGTGGGTGGCGCGGTTCGCGGCCTCATGGGCGTGCGGCCGTGGTAGCGCGCAACGACGGCTCCGCCGACCTTCGACCGATCCTGCGGGAGCTTGTGCTCGCAGGTCTGTATTCCTCGACCCTGAGGGAACCTCGAGGCTCCGAGCGAGCTGGGCGCAGCGTGAGAACGGCTACTCCCATCACGACGAGCGAAACCCACATCACCGGCCAGACCGACGACAGATTGTCGGTGTAAACCCAGAACGCGAGAATGGGTAGCAGCCAGACGGCGTTCAGGCGGCGGGCGGCAAGGCCGATCGGCACGATCAGCAAGACGTAGTAGTGGATCCACACGAGCGGTGACAGAGCGAGCGCAGCGAAGATCGCTGCAGAGAACGCGCGACGATCTCCCTCGTGCCGCCGAGCGAGTGCAAAGACAGCAACGACGGAGCCGAGCTGTAAAGCAAGCGCTGCCGGGCCGAACCCCAGCATGCCCGCCAAGGCTTTGGTCGAGAAGCTCGTGGGCAGTTCATTGCGCACGAGGAGTCGAAGCACGCGCGGGTATTCGGCGAAATCACGGAAGCCGAGCACCGCCCAGGGGATCATGATGGCGGCCGCGGCCACACCTGTCGTCTCGAGGGCACGGCGATATCGCCGCGTCGC
>DASVEU010000053.1:0-8543 GCA_036380395.1 Gaiellaceae bacterium | reverse complement strand
GGCGGAGGAGGCAATCGCCGCCTTCGAGGAATCCGGGGCACGCCGGCTCGTGATCATCCATCGCCCCGAAGAGCTTTCTCTGCCCGACGGCGTCGAGCGCGCAGCCGACGGCGAGGTCTACGAGCTGTAGTCCGCCAGCCGAGCGGCGACTTCGCCGAGCCTACGGTAGCCCTCGACTGACGGATGGTCACCGTCCGAGGTCCACTCGGCGTGCATGCGTCCCGGGCGATCGGGATCCTCGAGCGTGTCGTGGAACGGAAGCAGCGGAATGCCCTCGGCGCGCGCGAGCTCGGCGATCAAGGCGTTGAGCCGCCGGATCTTCGGCTCGGCGTCGGGCCAGCCGTTGTTCCACGGCAGCACATCGACGATGACGACCCGCGTCCCGAGCTCCTGGCCGCGACGCACCATCGCGCGCAGGTTGGCGGCCACGTCATCGACCGACCGCCCTTGCGCGATGTCGTTGATGCCGCCCTGGACGACGAGCAGATCGGCGCCGGGGATGCAGCCCTCGAGCCGGGCCATGATCTCGTCCGTCCGCTGGCCATAGATCCCGCTGTTGCGAAACTCGAGCCGGGGCTCGATTCGAGCCGCCCAGTATTCCCACTGGCTCGTCTCGTCCCCGCCCCTGCGTGAGTCGTAGCCGGGCGAGCCCTCGGTAATCGAGTCGCCGAGCGCAGCGACGAGAATTCGTTCCTCAGGTTCCGCGTGGATCGGTCTCCTCTGCGATCCGCTCGGGCGCGCCCTGGTTTTTCACCACGACGTCGTAACCCTTCCGCCTCGCGACGATGCTTTCGACGTCCGGATACTCGTGACCGGGATGGACGGCGAACTGATGTGCGTCGGAGCGGAGCTTCTCGTATTCGGCTCTTGTCATCGTGAGACGCTTCACGCACGCGGCGTCGCCGCACTCGCAGATGAGATCGAGCGACTGCGAGTTGAGGTCGAACGTCTCCGCGAGATTCTCGATCCGCTCGTTGACCTCCCGGAAGACCGCCTCGTTCAGTCCGATGCGCTCCTCGCGTGAGCTCATGACCGTTCGGCGGCGATCACGGCTGCCAGCTCAGCCGGTGTCTCCTCACCCGGGCGGATCGCTCCGACCAGGTCGTAAAGCTTGATCCGGTGCGAGCGCGCCGCTCGGCGGATCAGGTCGAAGGCCTCGTCGACCTCGAGGCCGTACCGTTCCGCGACGATTCCCTTCGCCTGCTCGATGGAGATCCGAGACTCGAGGGCGTGTTCGAGCTGGGCCCGGCGCTCGTAGGAGGCATGGGTGACGGCAAGCAGGCGAGCGACGGCAGCGGACGCATCCTGGAGCGTGCCCACCTCGATGTCACCTTCCGGCAAGAGACTGAGGAGTCTAGTGCCGGCGCGGCTTCAGATCGACGACCAGCTCGCACTCGAGCGCATCGGCGATTCGGAGCAACGTGTCGATCCGCGGCGGACGGCCTCCCCGCTCCAGCCGCGCGATCGCCGACTGCGTCGTGCCGACGAGCTCGGCCAGCTCGCGCTGCGAGAGTCCTCTCTCCTGCCGCCGCTCGGCGACCTTGTCCGCCACGGCCGCGAAGAACCAGCCGCGGTCGGCGGTGCGAATTCGCTCCTGCAGACGCTCGAGGGCGCCCTTGTTCATGCGCGGCATTGCAGAAATGCTATCGCTCGTCGAACTGGGCGCTCAGGCGCTGGTAGAAGAACCCGCCGAGGAGCAGGACTGCGCCGACCGCGAGGAACGAGAGCGCACGCTGCACAGAGCTCAGGCTCGGGAGGTCGTAGAGGAAGATCTTGCCGAGGCTGATGGCGAAGAGGATGAACCCGCCGACCCGCAGCAGACCCTGTTTTCGCTTGAGCCCCACGTAGAGCGAGACGAGGGCGACCAGCCCCCAGAATGCACTCACGACCGTGTGCCCACGCTGAAAGTCCGTTTGGATGTCCTGGTTCGAGATGCGCTGCATCGCTTCCAGGATCAGGAGCGAGGCGGCGTAGACCGAAAGACCGCCCGCGACCCAGATCGCCTGGACGCGATAGCGCACGCTCCACGAGAGAGACCAGGCAAGCACCACCGTCGCGCCGATGACGAAAAGCAGGCTCGGTACGCCGTGTGCCGGGTGAGCGCGCGAGACCAGAAGGTGTGTGGGCGGAGCTTCTTCCCCCAGCGCCAGCAGTGCACCGAGGGTGAGGTAGACGAGCGACGCGACAGTTAGGCGCCGCTCGCCGACGGTAGTTGCGACGACGGCGAGCAGGGCGGCCGTGAGCGTGTAGATCAGAACGAGCCACACGCCGCCGACCAGCATCTCTTCGCCTGCGGCTGCGAGCGCCAGACCGGCTATCCACAGGAACGTCGTCAGGTCGCGCTGGTTCGGGCGCGCGAACGCGACGGCCGCGAGCGCTGTGTAGAGCACCCCGACTCCGAGGACAGCGAGACCGTTGCCGTCGGCTCCACCCACGCGATCCGGAACGAGGACGAGCGCGCCGGCAAGGAGCAGAACGAGGCTGACGAAGAGCGCGCTCACACCTTCACCCGTCACGGAGCCGGGCACCGAAAGCTCGCGGACGAGGCCGGCCGCGAGCACTGCGGCGCCGACGACGAGGAACGAGATGCCGTAACGCGTCTGAGCGAACGTGGCCGCGTCGAGTGCCACGACCTTGGTGACGGTGACGCCGAGCCAGCCGAACCCCAACACGAGCCCGGCATTGGAGCGCCGCCGCACGGCGCCGAGGACGACGGCAAGACCCGCGAGTGCCCAGGCCGAGGCGATCGCAACGTGGCCCCACTCGAACGGTGTCTCGATCCCGTTTCCGGGCCAGACGTCCTGGCACAACTCGAGGATCCCCAGCGACGCTGCGTACGTGGTCGCGAGTCCAGCCAGTGCATACATCGCAGCGTTCACGCCGGCTTCGTTCGCACGCAGCCAGTCGAGTGCAGGGTCGAGCGCCCGAAGGATCCCCCTAGTCGGCCGGCCGTCCGGCCACGAACGCTCGACACGCGCGAAGACGAGCACTGCCAGCGCGATCGCGAGCAGCGCAGGCGCACCGCTCGCGGGGTGACGCATCGACTCGAGGAAATGGTCTGGCCTCGCTTCGGTGACGACCGAATGGACCAGCGCCAGCGTCAGATAGACAAGAGCCGGCAACTGGAAGCGGGCGTCGCGAACACGGCTCGACAACCAGACGAGCAGAGCAGCCTCGGCGGCCCAGGCATAGGTCAGCAACGACCCGGACAACGCTTCCGCCAGGCCGACCCCTGCAAGCGCAAGACCGAGCGCCCCGAGCAGCGTCGCGGCCTCGCGGACGCGCCGGTACAGCGCAGCGGCGAGCGCAAGGTAAACGGCGGCGGCGGCGAGCAGGGCGATGCCCTGCTGGTGACCTCCGTCGCGTTGGCCATAGAGAAGCGCCGCGGACACGCCTGCAAAGACCGCGCTGCCCATCAAGAACGATCCGGGCGCGGCAGCGAGCGCAGGGCCGAGCTCGAACTGGAACGCCAAACCCGCGGCGAGGTAGAGGAGCCAGAACGCGACGGCAACCGAGACGATGCTCGTATGCGGAGAATCGGCGGCCGCCACCTGCGCAAGCGCTTGGGGCACGCTGACCAGGGCCGAAACCTGCAGCAGGATCCACCAGCGCCGGCGGACAGTAACGATCGTGGCTCCCGCAAAGACAACCGCGACGAACGCAGTGCCGATCTCCCGCAACCCGCCCTGGAAGACGAGCGTCGCCGGCACGATCATCGCCCCGATCAAGCCGAAGCCTGCGACGACCTCCGCTTCCCACACGAGCGAGACCGCGACCGCGATCGACGCGATCACCGCGGCAAGCACAAGCGCGACCGGCTTCGAGACCATGTCGTACAGCGAGACCGCAGCGAGCAACGTGATGTAGGCGCCTGCGATGCCCGTGCCCACCGCCACGAGCGCCGAGTACGTCGACTCGTACCGCCGCTGCAGCCAAAGGCCGGCGCCGAACACGATCCCCGAGGCGACACCGCCGAAGGCAACGCGCATCCCAGGTCCGATCCACCCGCGGTTGACCGCGAGGACGAAGAAGAAGACAACGCCGAGCAGCGTGACGATGCCCCCCGCAAACGCCAATGCCTTCGCTCCCATCAGGTCGGCGGCGGACAGCGTGCGACCCCAGTCGAACTCTGTGCTGACCTTCGGCTGTAGCGGCGGAGCTGTAGGCGGGGCGGCAGTTGGAGGTAGTTGCACCGGTGGCTGTGGCCGAGGAGGAGGTGCGGGCTCTGGGCGCGGTGACGGCGGCGGCGGCGCTGCCGCGCGGCTCGGAGCCGTGACCCGGCCGGCCTGAAGCCCGTCGACGATCGTCTGCAGCGCCGAGACGCGTCTCTCGAGGAACGCGACACGGCTGGCAAGATCGGCCGGCTTGCTCGTCGTAGCTTGCGCGAACTGAGTCGACATCCGGTTCGGAGCCGAGTTGTTGCGAACGTAGAGCAAGTAGGCGAGGCCGAGCGGGCCGCCTAGGGTGAGCACCCACCATTTGAAGGCGACGGGAAGTGCGGGCCCCGCGGGATTCTGCAGCTCCCCGAGGAGTAGGAACCAGAGCGCAACGGCGCTCCCGCACCAGAGGAAGATGTAGAGCTCATGCTCGCTGAAGGCGGACGCGATCGCGCCGAGCCAGAGCGTCCAGATGAGTGCGGTCAAACCGAAGACGACGGTCGCCCCCGATCGGGAGCTCGACGTCGGAACGAGTTGCGGGCCGGCGGGCTCAGTCATCGCGGGCTCCTTGCGCCTCTAGCATCCGTTGCCACCTTGTATAGCATTTTTGCTATGCCGGGTCAACCCCGGTTGCAAGTGTCCTAGGCCAGGAGCTTGCGGTGGCGCTCGAGTGCGGCGAGGACCGTGTCGACGTCCTCGACTGTGTTGTAGCAGTGAGCCGAGATGCGCAGGTTTTCGTCGCGCTCCGAGGTAACGATGCCTTCGTCGCCGAGGGCAACTACGAGGCCCTTGGCGTCGGTGGACTTGACGCAGATGAGCGCGCCGCGCCGTTCCGGCGCCCGCGGTGTGACGACGGTCGCCTGCAGCTCGTCGAGACCGTCGAGAAGATGCGCATTCAGAGCCTGGACGTGTTCGCGCGTGTCGGCGATGCCGATCTCCTGCATCAGCTCGATCCCGGCGATGCCCGCGTAGATGGACGGCACCGGCGGCGTTCCCGATTGGAAGCGCGCAGCCGTGCGCGCGGGCGAGTAGTCGGTGTGATCCATGGCGAAGATGTTCTCGTCCGCGAACCACCCGGTCTGTGTCGGCCAGACGCGCTCGACCAGATCGCGCCGGCAATAGAAGAACCCGAGCCCCGCCGAACCGAGCAGGTACTTGAGGACCCCTGCGCCGAGAAAGTCGACGCCGAGCTCGGCAACGTCGATCGGCAGCGAGCCGACCGCCTGGAACACGTCGAGCAGAACGAGCGCGCCGCGATCATGAGCAAGCTCGACGACCGCAGGGACGTCCAGCATCGCGCCGTTGCGGTAACAGACATGCGTGATCGAGACGATGAGCGTGTCGTCGTCGATCGCACGCTCGAAGTGCTCGAGCGGGATCGTGCCGTCGTCTGCTGCGAGAACGTGCGAGACGCGTGCGCCCCGCGCCTCCTGCGCGTGCCAGATCTGGCCGATCGTCGGGAACTCCCAGTCCGTGAGGACGACCTTCGACCGGTTCGTAAAGCGCAGGCCGCTCGCGAGCGCGCTCACGCCCGCAGAGAGCGATGTCGTCACGGCGATCTCGTCCGGGGCCGCGTTGACGAGACCCGCGAAGGCGCCGCGTGCCGCTTCCTGCCGCTCGACCCAGTACTCCCACGGAGCGCCCTTCTCGTCCCAGTCGGAGAGGTACTGCCCGTAGGCGGCGCGCACGGAGTCGGAAAGCGCTCCCTGCGAGCAGGAGTTGATGTACACCTGGTGCTCGAAGATCGGGAAGCGGTGGCGGCAGCGCTCGGCGAGCGTTGCTGCCTCAACGGCCAAGATAGGCCTTTCGCAGGTCCTCGTGCTGGAGAAGCTCGTTCGCCGGTCCGCTGAGGACGCAGCGCCCCGTCGAGAGGACATAGCCACGATCGGCGATCGAGAGTGCCATGTTCGCATTCTGCTCGACGACGAGCATCGCGACGCCGGATTGATGCACCTGCTGGATGATCTCGAAGCTCCGTTCGACCAGGATCGGCGCGAGACCCATCGACGGCTCGTCCATCAACAACAGCTTCGGGCGCGCCATCAGCGCGCGTCCCATCGCAACCATCTGCTGCTCGCCCCCGGACAGCGTGCCGGCGAGCTGGCTGCGTCGTTCGTGCAGGAGTGGGAAGAGCGTGTAGACCCGTTCGAAGTCCTCCTTGCGCCCTTTCGTGTCCCGGATGAGGTACGCGCCCATCTCGAGGTTCTCCAGCACCGTCATCGGCCCGAAGAGCCGGCGGTTTTCGGGAACGATCGCCATGCCTTGGCGGATCCGGTAGCTCGTATTGCGGCCGGTCACTTCCTCGCCCCGAAACTCAACGGAGCCGTTGCGCGGCTGCACGAGGCCAAGGATCGTCTTCAGCGTCGTGGACTTTCCGGAGGCGTTGCCGCCGAGGAGCGACACGAGCTCGCCTTCGCGGACATTCAGATTCAAGTTCTCGAGGATGTGGATCTCCCCGTAGTACGTGTCGATGTTCGTCAACCGCAGCAGATCCGGTGCGCCGTTGGTGCTCACTTCGTCTCCGTCTTCCGCAGGCCGAGATACGCCTCGACGACTCGCGGATCGGTCGCAACCGCCTCGAACGATCCCTCGGCGATCTTGACTCCGTGATCGAGGGCGACGACGCGGTCCGAGATGCCTTCGACGACGTGCATGTCGTGCTCGATGACGAGGATCGTGTAGCCGCCGTCGTCGCGGAGCTTCCCGATCAGCTCCGTGATCTCGTGGGTCTCGCGCGGGTTCATCCCGGCGGCAGGCTCGTCGAGGAGCAGGATGCGCGCCTGCGTCGCCATCGCGCGCGCGATCTCGAGCCGCCTTCGGTTCGCGTACGACAGGCTGTACGCGAACTGATCCCAGCGATAGCCCATCAGTCGCTCCCCGAAGAAGGCGAGCTTCTCCTCCGCGAGGCGATGGATTTCTTTCTCCTCCCGCCGCGCCGCCGGCGTGCGGACCATCGACCGGAGCACGCCGACCTTCGTGTGACCGTACTGCGCCGCCATGACGTTCTCCTTCACCGTCATGTTCAGAAAGAGGCGCAGGGTCTGGAAGGTGCGAGCGATTCCGAGCTCGGTGATCTTGTGCGGCGCGACGCCGACGAGATTTCTGTCGTCGAGCTGAATCTCGCCTGAGTCAGGGCGATAGATGCCCGTGATCAGGTTGAAGAGCGTCGTCTTGCCGGCGCCGTTCGGGCCGATCACGCTCACGATCTCGTGCTCCTTGACGACGAGGTCGAGGTCTGCGATCACGCGCAGCCCGCCGAAGGACTTGTCCACTTCCTTCAACTCGAGCAGCGTCGCGTCGTCCGTCACACGATCTCCACGGTCGCGGTGCCGAAGAGCCCCTGCGGACGGACGTTCATGAGCGCAACGAGCAGTGCGCCGAGCAGGATCAGCCTGGTGGCTCCGCCGATGTGCAGGAGCAACAGGTTCTCCCACACGAACATGACCAGATATAAGAGCGGTGGAAGGAGCACGGCTCGCCAGAGGCGACTGAGCTGCGGGTACATGACGATTGCCGCCACGAGCAAGATGTACGCGCCGTCCGCGATCTTCACGGGATTCTTCGGGAACAGCATCCAGTGGTCGAGGGCGCGCGCGAAGACACCCGAGCCGATCGACTCACCGTGCACCAGGCGTGGGTATGCCGCCGCCGCGATCGCGTGGATCGCGAAACCGAATGCGGCCAGTCCGGCGACCTCGGCCGCGAGCAGCCGCCACGGGCGCAGCTTGACGAGAATCGCGACCAGGATCGCGCCGTAGAAGAGCGGGCGGGCGTTGGCCGACGAGCGGAGAAGCTCGGGGACGCTGCTGACGACCACCGCGCCGACGACGATTCCCATGATGCTCCCGAAGCCGCCCAGGATCATGATCGCGTAGATCGTGATCAGCAGTCCGACGTCGTAGTCGCCGGGAAGGGCTGCTGTCGCGATCGTGCCGTAGATCGCACCGGTCAAGCCGGCAACCGCGGCACCGAAGACGAACGCGAGCAGCTTGAGCCGGTTGACCGGGATGCTCATCACCTCAGCGGCGAGGGGATCCTCGCGGAGGGCGCGCCAGGCGCGCCCCGTCCTCGATTCGTTCACGAACATCAGCAGGATCAGGACGAGCGCGACCGCGATCAGCAGGAGGTAGTACTGCTTCTCCGTCGAGTCGATCTTGAAGCCGAAGAAATTGAACGGGTCGATGTTGGCGATCCCGTTCGAGCCGCCCGTCAGATCGACGTGCCCGAAGAAGGGAAAACTGATCCGGTTGGCGTTGTTGACGAAGATGACGAATGCCTGGCCGAAGAAAAGGGTCAAGATGGCGAGGTAGTCGCCAAAGAGCCGGCGAGACGGCAGTCCGACGAGGAGCCCCACCACCGCGGTGGCGACCACGACCACCGGGATCG
>DASVEU010000052.1:0-9757 GCA_036380395.1 Gaiellaceae bacterium | reverse complement strand
CCGCGCGAGCAGGAGCTGCCAAACGCGGGGGTTCTGTGGCTCGTCGATCCCGAGACAGGAAGGCAGCTTCGCGCCGACACGCGCAGCGAGCAGCTGCGCGCACGCTTCGCTGCAGCCGCCGCGGCAGAGCGGGCCGAACTGGCTCGCACGCTCGCAGCGGCAGGAGCGCGTCACCTGGTGCTGACGACCGCGGGCGACTGGCTCCGTTCCTTTGCCGTCTTCCTTCGCCGAGACGCACGTCGATGAGCTTTCAGTCTCCGCTCGCACTGATCGGCCTCGTGCTCGTACCGGTGTTGGTCGGGCTGTACCTCCTCCGCGAACGGCGCCGCGAGCGCTACGCAACACGCTTCACTGCGCCGGCTCTGTTGCCCAACCTCGTCGCCGCAGCTCCCGGCTGGCGCCGGCACCTGCCCGTTGCTCTCTTCCTCGTCGCGCTCGCCGCGATGATCGTGGGTGTCGCGCGGCCGCACGCGAGCGTGAGCGTCCAGCGGGAGGAGGCGACGGTGTTGATCGCGATCGACTCGTCGCTCTCGATGAGCGCGCAGGACGTCCGGCCGTCGAGGCTCGCCGCCGCGCAGAGTGCGGCGCAGGCGTTTGTCGACGGGATGCCAAAGAAGTTTCGCGTCGGCGTGATCGGATTCGCGGGCCGCGCCTATGTTGCGGTCCCTCCGACGGAAGACCGTGAGCTCGTACACAGCGCGCTGAAGGCGCTCAAACCGGGAGAAGGCACGGCGCTCGGCGACGCGGTGGCGCTCGGGACGCGTCTCGCGCGGGCCGAGCGAACCAGCGACGGGCGGATCCCCCCGACCGCGATGCTCGTCATCTCCGATGGGGCTCAGATGAGCGGGCGGACGACGCCGCAGGTCGCGGCAACGCAGGCGAAGTCGGCGCACATCCCGGTGTACACGGTCGTCGTCGGTACACCGGACGGTGTCGTCAACGTGCCGGTCGCGGGCGGCTACCAGGCACAGCTGCGGGTGCCGCCTAGCCCGGAGACCCTGCGAACGGTCGCAAGTATGACCGCCGGCCAGTTCTTCACGGCGCCGGATGCGACCCGTCTGCGTCAGATCTACGAGAAGCTCGGTTCGCGTCTCGGTCATCGCCGCCAGAAGCGTGAGATCACCGATCTGTTCGCCGGAGGCTCCGCGGCGTTCCTGGTGTTCGGCGGAGCATTGTCGGCGCTCTGGTTCAGGAGGGTGCCGTGAAACGTCTCTTGGTAGCGGCAGCTTTCCTGGCTACGGTCGCAGGAATGAGCGCTTCCTCGGCGGGCGCGACGAACGAGTGCCGCGGACTGCCGGTGTGCGTCCGTGTCGCCGGCCCCTGGGTCGTCGTGCCCGCAGCGCAGACCACGCCGCGACCCCGCGTCGATTTCCAGCTGTCGTGCCCTCGCGGTTACGTGATCGGTGGGCTGGATGCGGAGCTGACCGACCGTGCGATCGACATCGACTTCCTCGGCAAGCTTGGCAGTCCCGTCAACCCCGGCGTGACCACGGCACGTTCGGCATTGTTCCGCGGCACGTACACCGGGAACGCGCCAAAAGGGCCGAGCTTCCGCCCGCATCTCGGTTGCCTGCCGTCGGCGGGCGGTGGGTCGGGGCCCGTGCCGCGCAGAGCCCTTGCGGCCTTCTCGCCGGGTGAGCCGACGACCAACCGGGTCCGCACCGTGCGCCTCCGTCCGGGCCTCGTCCACGCCGTGGCGTCGTGCGCCGGGAGTGAGCGCTTGATCTCGGCCTGGCACGCCGTCGCGTTCTATACGCAGTCGGCGCCGCCTCAGGAGCTGATCCAGAGCGTGAGCGCCACGCGTAGCGTTCACGGCCGGCGCGTGGAAGTTCGCGTTCGTTCGACTGCGGCGGTGCAAGCCGTGCGGGCTGTCGTGCAAGTCGGCGCGGTTTGCGGTGGTGGCTCGTGACGTTCGAACGTCCGCTCCTTCTCCTGACACTCCTCGTCGTTCCGCTGGCTGTGGCGCTCTACGTGCTGGCGGAGCGCAGGCGGATGCGTTACGCGATCAGGTTCACGAATCTCGACGTGCTGGCGAGCGTGACGGGCGGCCGTTATCGCCGACGGTTCATACCGCTGGCATTGTTCTTCCTCGCGCTCGCTGCGCTCTGTATCGGTATGGCTCGTCCGCGACACACGACGCTCGTCCCGCGGGACCGCGCGACCGTGATCCTCGTGATCGACGTGTCGCGTTCGATGGAGGCGAAGGACGTGAAGCCGAATCGGATCGGCGCCGCCGCGGCGGCCGTCCGCACGTTCCTCGACCGCGTGCCGGACCGGCTGCAGGTCGGCCTGATCGCCTTTGCTGGCGATCCCGCAGTGGCCTCACCGCCGACGACGAACCACGATCTCGTCCGGCAGTCACTCGACACGATCGAATGGTTCCCGAGCTTCGGTGGCACGGCGATCGGGGACGCGCTCGCGGCTGCGGTCAAGCTAGGGCAGCAAGCTGTGGGGCGGCCGAGCGGCAACCTCGCCTCGGCGACGACGGCAGCGCCCGAGACGCAGACGCAAGGGCTCGTCTCGATCCTGTTCCTCTCGGACGGCGCGCAGACGCGGGGCGACCTCGAGCCGCTCGAAGGAGCCGATCTCGCCAAGGCGGCCGGGATCCCGGTGTACACGGTGGCGCTCGGCACGCCGAACGGCGTGCTCAACTTCGGCCCCGGCGGAGGCGGAGGCGGCGGCGGCTTTCCGGGTCAGTTCGGCGGCCGGCGGGTGCCGGTCCCGCCCGATCCCGAGACACTGAGGGCGATCGCCGTGCGTACCGGGGGCCAATTCTTCGCCGCGCAGAGCGCGAAGTCGTTGCAATCGGCGTACTCGAAGCTCGGCTCCCGTCTCGGGCGCAAGCCCGGCCAGAGCGAGATCACCTACGCGTTCCTGGCGGCCGCGGCATTGCTGCTTGTCACGGCAGGCCTTCTGTCCGCGCTCTGGTCGCCCCGCCTGCCGTAGGCACGGATCCAACTCAGGCGTGCCCGCTTCCGCCGCGTACCGGTGCCAGGCACGGGTACGCAACGGTCACCGAAGAGTGACGAAAGCCACGAATGCGCTGCAACTCGCGGGGACGTTCCGGTGCCAGGCACGGGTACGCAACCGTGACGCGTTTGTCACGCGATAGCGCGTTTCAGCGGCCGGCGCTGCGGCGGATCCGCGCGCGCCGAGGTGCGGCATCGTCCGGAAAGACGACGTCCTGCGCTCTTGCCGAGTCGCCGTCACCGATGACCTGGAACGTGACCGCCATGCCGGCAACCCGTCCTTCGGGCGGCCCGTTACGGAAATCGCCGCCCTCGACGCGCAGGCGATCTCCGCCCGCGGTCTCGATGAAGCCGTGGCCCTTCTCGTTGTTGAACCACAGCATGTCGCCGTTGATCCGACCACCTTCGACGCGCTGCACCGATCGAGCGTCTGCCGTCATGGAATCATCCTCCTCAAAGGGGCGCGCGCAGATGCTCGCTCCAGTCGAGACACAGGATAGCGCCGAAATCCACAGGGGCGGCGGTCCGTGCCGCTACCCTCGTCGAATGGCGCTTCGCGAGGATATTCGGGACATTGCGATCGTCGCCCACGTCGATCACGGGAAGACGACGCTCGTGGACGCGATGCTGTGGCAGTCGGGTTCCTTTCGGGCGAATCAAGAGGTAGCCGAACGCGTGCTCGACTCGATGGACCTCGAGCGCGAGAAGGGGATCACGATCCTCGCGAAGAACACGGCCGTCCGTCGCGGCGGCGTCAAGATCAACATCGTCGACACGCCGGGACACGCCGACTTCGGCGGCGAGGTCGAGCGCGCGCTGACGATGGTCGACGGCGTCTTGCTGCTCGTCGACGCGAGCGAGGGGCCGCTGCCGCAGACGAGGTTCGTCCTGCGCAAGGCGCTCGAGTCTCGGCTGCCCGTGATCCTCGTCGTCAACAAGGTAGACCGGCCGGATGCGCGCATCGAGGAGGTCGTGAACGAGGTGTACGAGCTCTTCCTCGATCTCGACGCGGACGAGAGCCAGATCGAGTTTCCGATCGTGTACGCCAACGCACGGGCCGGCCGTGCCGGGCTCGAGCCCGACGATCTCGCCGACGACCTGGATCCACTCTTCGACGTGCTACTCGAACGCATTCCCGCACCTTTCTACGAGGAGGGGCACCCGATGCAGGCGCACGTCACGAACCTGGACGCGTCTCCGTACCTGGGGCGGCTCGCGCTCTGCCGTATCCGTGAAGGGACGATTCGCAAGGGTCAGCAGATCGCGTGGTGCCGCGCCAACGGTGAGATCACGCGCGTCAAGGTCACCGAGCTCTTCGTCACAGAGGCGCTCGACCGCGTCGAGGCCGAGGAGGCCGGGCCCGGCGAGCTGATCGCCGTCGCCGGGATTCCCGAGGTCACGATCGGCGAGACGCTTGCCGATCCGGACGATCCGCGCCCGCTGCCGGTGATCGGAGTGGACGAGCCAAGCCTCGCCATGACGATCGGCGTCAACACCTCTCCACTCGCGGGCCAGGATGGCACACGACTCACCGCGAGCATGGTGCTCGCGCGACTCGAGCAGGAGCTCGTCGGGAACGTCTCCCTCCGCGTGCTTCCGACCGAGCGGCCGGATGCCTGGGAAGTGCAAGGGCGCGGGGAGCTCCAGCTCGCGATCCTCGTCGAGCTGATGCGTCGCGAAGGCTTCGAGCTCACGGTCGGCAAGCCGCAGGTGGTGACTCGAGAGGTGGACGGAAAGGTGCACGAGCCGATGGAACGGCTCGCGATCGATGCACCGGAGGACTACGTCGGCGTGATCACTCAGCTGCTTGCCCTCCGCAAGGGACGTCTCGAGCAAATGGTGAACCACGGCACCGGCTGGGTGCGGATGGAGTACGTGGTCCCTGCGCGAGGCTTGATCGGCTTCCGCACGGAGTTCCTGACCGAGACGCGCGGCACAGGCATCCTCCACCACGTCTTTCACGCGTACGAGCCCTGGCACGGCGAGCTGCGCATGCGGCCCACAGGCAGTCTGGTCGCCGATCGACGCGGCCCCGCGACGGCGTTTGCCTTGCTCAATCTCCAGGAGCGCGGGCAGTTGTTCATCGGGCCGGGCACCGAGGTCTACGAGGGCATGGTCGTGGGAGAAAATGCGCGCGCCGAAGACCTCGACGTCAACGCGACCAAAGAGAAGAAGCTCACCAACATGCGCTCGTCCACTGCGGACGAGCTCGTCAGGCTGATCCCGCCGCGCCTGCTCTCACTTGAGCAGTCTCTGGAGTTCCTCGGCGACGACGAATGCGTCGAGGTCACTCCCAAGAACGTGCGCCTGCGGAAGGCGGAGTTGTCCGGACAAAAGCGCCAGACGGCCACGTCCCGCAAAGCGCGCGGTCTCGCGAAGGTCTAAACGGCCGCTACCACTTCGAGCCCCGGCCGCGGCGACTCGTGTACATGAGCTTCGCTCGCGCCGACTGGAGGCCTGCTTCTTCGAACTGAGCGCGATGACCGAGCCGGCGGGCGACGTGGCTCGTCTCGGCTTGCTGCTCGGGAAGGACGAGCGTGATCGCCTTACCACTGCGTCCCGCGCGGCCAGTCCGGCCGGTGCGGTGAACGTAATCCTTGTCCTCGCCTGGCGGATCGAAGTTGATCACATGCGTGATGTCGTCGAGATCCAGGCCGCGCGCCGCGACATCGGTGGCGACGAGCGTCGTCACCTTGCCGCTCTCGAAGCGGGAAAGCGCGCGCTCGCGTGCTCCCTGGGACATGTCGCCGTGCATCGCGACGGCACGGACGTCGTGCCGAGCGAGCTTCTGCACGAGCTTGTCCGCGCCGCGCTTCGTCCGTACGAAGACGAGCGTCAGACCGTTCGAGGAGTTGAGCTGCTTCACGAGCGTCTCGACCTTGGTGTCGGCGGTGACTGAAACAAACTGGTGCTCGATCTCGCCCGGCTCCTGCTCCTCGGCCAGAGCCGCCTCGAAGCGGGATGGGCTATTCGTGTAGTTGCGCGCCAACTCGCCGACCGGGCCGTCTAGCGTTGCCGAGAAGAACATGGTCTGGCGGTTGCGCGGCAGCCGGCGGACGATGCGGTCGACCTGCGGCTGAAAGCCCATGTCGAGCATCCGGTCGGCTTCGTCGAGGACGAGTATGCGAACGTGCGAGAGATCGACGAGACGACGCTCGGCGAGATCCTGCAGGCGTCCGGGCGTTGCGACCAGGACATGCGCGCTCTTTGCCCGCTTCGCCTGGGCGTTGAGCGGCACGCCCCCGTAGACGGAGGCCACCTTGAGGCCCTTGGCCGGCACGAGCGACTCGAGCTCTGCGCTCACCTGAGCGGCGAGCTCGCGGGTCGGGACGAGAACGAGTGCCGACGGGCGGGCGTCGGCGGTTGTGGTGCGTTCGACGATCGGCACGGCGAACGCAAGCGTCTTCCCGGATCCGGTCGGAGATTTTGCGAGCACGTCGAGCCCTGCGAGGGCATCCGGCAGGACGAGGGCCTGGATCCGGAACGGCTCGTGGATGGAGCGAGCGGCGAGCGCGTCGACGACAGGCGGCGACACGCCAAGCTCGCGGAATGACTGGTGCATAAAGTTGTTCGACTCCTTCTATGGGTTCGAGACTTGCCTACCTCGAAACACCCGAAGGAGGAACGAGAAGCTCATCTCACCGAGCAACCGAATGTCACTCGTTGCCACAAGGTAGCAGCTAATCGTGGAACGGGGCAGATACGCTCCCCTTATGGCAAGCGATAAGTCCGATGCACTGACCGCGGCTCAGAAGGCGCAGCTCGAGGCCGAGCTCGCCGAGCTGGAGGGCCCCCGTCGCACCGAAGCAGTCCAGGCGATCGCAACCGCTCGGAGCTTCGGCGACCTGTCCGAGAACTTCGAATATCACGCCGCGAAGAACGAGCAGGGCCTCCTCGAGCGGCGCATCACGATGCTGCGAGACCGGCTCGAGCGCTCCGTGCTCATCGACGAGAGCGACCTCGACGGCGACACGGTCGGCGTCGGGACGAAGGTCGAGATCGAAGACGAGGAGGGCGAGCGGATGGAAGTCGAGATCTCCAGCGTCGGCGGCGTGTCGCCGGACTCACCTGTTGGGCGCGCGCTCATGGGACGCAAGGTGAGCGACGAGGTTGAGATCCAGGCGCCGAGCGGCGCTTGGCGCGCCCGCATTCTGTCGATCGGCCGCTAGTCGAACGTCGGCAGAGCGTGGATCTCTGATCCTCGCTCTATATTGAGCTGAGATGACCACAACGCGTTTCTTCGCAACGTGGGCGCTCGCGGCGTTCCTCCTCGCGACGACTTTCGTCGGGGGAGCATCGGCGATCGCGCCTGCGCTGCCCGCCTCGTATCCGGCTGCGGGTGAGCTCGTCGCCACGCGTGTCGCGGTGAGGACGAGCCCAGACCGCGGTGCGAAGGTCGTCCGCCTACTGCAGCAGTTCCGGCCCGACTATCGGCTTCAGATCGTGTTGGCGGTCGGCCAGGCGAGTGCACCCGACGGCTCCGTCTGGTTCAAGCTCAACCTGCCGATGCGACCGAACGGGACCGTCGGGTGGATACCGGCTGCGAGCGTCACGCTGAGACCGACGCAAAGTCGCATCGTCGTGCACCGCGGGCTCAGGCGGATCGAGCTGTTTCGGGACGGCAAGCGGTTGCTTCACGCCAAGGTGGCCGTCGGTGCGCCCGGCCGCGAGACTCCGCTGGGAGAGTTCTACGTGACAGCACGCTTCGTCCCGGACGATCCGTTTCTCGGATCGTTCGCGCTCGAGACGAGCGCGTATTCGAGATTGACCGAGTGGCCGGGCGGCGGCAAGGTCGGCATCCATGGAACGAGCAAGCCGTGGCTGCTCGGGCAGGCGGTCTCGCACGGCTGCGTTCGGGTCTCCAATCAGACCGCGCTCGCGCTGAGGCGGCTGGCGCCGGTCGGGACGCCCATTTCGATCGTCGCGCGTTAGCCCGACTACAGGGCTCCGGCGAGAAACGTCGCCGCGCCGAGGCTTCTGATGCGGTAGCCGTGATTCTGAAATGTGTAGTGGCTCCTCAGCTGCTGCCAGCCGCCGCCGGGACGGGTGGCGACGCTCACAGATCCGAAGCGGTAACTGAAGCGGTTGCAGACGAAAGAGCCCGCTCCCCACGTTTCGGTCGTGGCCATTGGACGCCATGCTCCATGGCTGCCCGGGAGGTACACGGGCTCGCCAACCGCGTGGTCGTCGACGAGGACACGCCACCAGCTGCGCCGATTCCGGATCTCGACAACCGCGACCTTGTGGATCGAGCCGGTAGGGACCCCGAGAGCGACCTCGTGGTACTGGGGTGCCTGGTGGGGCTGAGCGACCTCGTAGTACAGGCTGCTGGTCGAGGCCCCCGGGAACGCGCTGAAGCCGACCTGAAGCCACTCGTCGGTTCCGTTCGGACCGGCGCCCGGCCCTCCGACGCCAACCCAGCCGGCGACGTGTCCGCTGAGCACCTCGGGCGCCGCGACTGCCTGGAGCCAGGTTGCCACGCCGTAAGCGCGGTGATTCGCGCCGAGACCTGCATAGGCGTAGCCGCTCGAGCCGCAGGCTGCCTGCGCTCTGCCGGGGGCGGCAAAGCTGATTGAGAAAAGAGCGAGCACTGTTGCCAGCGCTCGGAGAAGCACCCTGGGCACGGAAACCTCCGAATGAGCGGCCTGCGACAAAAATCCGTCGCTTGTTCAATCGGACGGCCGGGCTCGGCCAGGCGTCCCTCGTTCGAGTGATCGCCGCCTTCGGCAGCTTGGCGCGATCAGGACGGCCTTTCGCCAAAGGGACTAGATGACCTAGCCCTCTCGCCAGTGCCAGCTCGCCGGTACCCGGGCTATTACCCATGTGGGGAGATTGCGCCTCAGGGCGCGCTAGTCGTCGGTGCAATCAAGACGAGGGGGAAGCTCGAGTGAGAGGCAACAACAGATCCAGCCGAACATGGGCCAAGTGGGGCATTCCGCTCGTCGCGCTGCTTGTTTTGATGGCGATCACCGCCGGCGCGTCCTCCGCGATGCGGTTCGGCAATAGCTCGCCGAGGCATCTCACCGCTTCGCAAGTGATCACTGCGAAGCAGCATGAGGGTCAGCGCAGCGATGGGACGTACACGTCTGGGAACATCACGCAGTACAAGGAAGGCGACACGATCAACTTCCGCTTCGACCTCACCGGATCTGACACTTCCTCCGGTCAACTGCAGGTGCGTTTCACCGAAAACGACGGCACCTGTCTCTTCTTCGCGAACTACTTCGTCCTCGGAGCGGTCACGAACGTTGATGGCGCCACGCCGACGGTCGGCGTCGCCTCCGGGCCCACCGCCGACGCGGGCGAGTGGGTCGTAACGCTCAACATCGACTTCGCCGCCGCCGGTGAAGCGATCGTCAATTACCAGCTCAAGCTCTCGGACCAGGCCGGCGACTGCAATGGATCGTCTCAGCACAGCCGCCTCAATCCGGGGGACGGCGTTTCGCAGACCGGCCAGCAGAACGTCCCGGTTCCGGCGAACCAGATCATCGAACTCCCGAACATCACCGTTGCGAAACTCGTCGATCGCGCAGACGGCGCGGGGTTCGTCCCCGCCGCCGCGGGTGAGTACTGCTTCATGCTCGACTCCGGCGCCTGCACGCCGATCGACTCCAGCGGGCAGGTCGTCTTCGTCAACGTGGCTGATGGAGCTCACACCATCACCGAAAGCTCAAATCTCGGGCACCCGGGTTACACCTTCGACTCGGGTGTAGGCACGAACTGCACGTTCGCCGGCAGCACGGCGACCGCGACCGTCGCGCAGGGCACGACGGCGACGAACGCTTCGT
>DASVEU010000051.1:0-3257 GCA_036380395.1 Gaiellaceae bacterium | reverse complement strand
GATCCGATCGCGGAAGCGAACGAGAAACCCGGGCGTGAGCAGGTGCATGTAGCCGGCCAGCACGACGAAGTCGACGCCGCGCAGCTGCAGCCAGTCGGCGACGTCCCGATCTCTCGCCGCGCGGTCGGGATAGCCGTCCAGTTCGAAGACCCGGTTTGGGATTCCCACGGCGTCGGCACGCTCGAGCGCGCCGGCATCCGCGCGGTTGGACGCGACGGCTGCGATCGGCAGCCCCGCATCGATGAGTGCCTGCAGGTTCGTTCCCTCGCCGGAGACGAGCACGCCGATCATGCGAGCTCGCCGATCACGAGTGCGTCCGCGGGCGCTTCCGGGACTACGGCGCACATCCCGATGCCGACGTTGAAGACGCGCCGAAGCTCGTCCTCCTCGACTCCCTGCTCGGCGAGCCAGCCGAAGACTGGTGGGCGCTCCCACGAGTCCCAGTCGATCCGCGCTTCCAACCCATCGGGCAAAACGCGGGAGAGGTTTCCGATGAGGCCGCCGCCGGTCACGTGCGCGAGCGCGCGCACATCGGCACGTTCCTGGAGGCTGCGGATCTCGTCGAGGTAGAGCGTGTGCGGCGCGAGCAGCACGTCGCCGTCGAAGTCGCCGTCGCCGACGAGCGACCGTACGAGCGAGAAGCCATTCGTGTGCAGCCCGCTGGAGGTGAAGCCGATGATCGTGTCGCCGGCCTCGCAGCGGGACCCGTCGATCACACGATCGCGTTCGACGAGCCCGACACATGTCCCGGCGAAGTCGAGCTCCGACTCCTGGTAGATCCCCGGCAGCTCGGCCGTTTCCCCTCCGATGAGCACACAGCCGGCCGCCCGACAAACCTCGGCCGCCCCCTCGACGAGCTCGACGACCTGGGCCTTGTCGATGTGGTTCGCCGCGACGTAGTCGAGCAGGAAGAGGGGGACCGCTCCTGTGCAGAGCACGTCGTTGATGCAGTGGGCTGCGAGATCCATCCCGGCCCAGCGCAGGCGGCCGGCGCGCCGCGCGAGCATCAGCTTCGAGCCGACGCTGTCCATCGATGCTGCGAGGAGGCGGTGCTCGTCGACCGGGTAGAGCCCTGCGAAGCCGCCGAAAGCCCGAGCGCCCGTGGACTCGGCAGCGGTCCGCAGGCGCTCGACGATCGACTCGGCCGTGGCGAGCGAGACGCCGGCCCCCTGATACGTCTTCGGCTTGCTCCTCAGGGGGCCAAGTCTAGAGCCGCGACCGGCGTCAGCCTTCGATGTCGACGTGCTGGCTCGCAGTGGGAGATCCCACTGTGAAGTCCTCGCCCTCCACCTGGTTCAGCACGAAGGCGTTGTTCTCGACGGTCGCCCGCCGGCCGTCGGCTTCTGCATACGTGTGGCCGTCCCCGACGAGCCCTACGACGAGCCGGGACCCGTCCTCCTGGCGGTCGGCCATGTAGATGCTGCCGGTCCGGAGGACGCTGCGATCGGCACAAGCCCCGCCTGCCGTGTTGGCCGCCGAGTCCACCTCGATCAGGCAGAGCATCCCTCCTTTGCCCGGCACGGCGTAGAGCCTCAAGGAGCCCTGCTCCTGGAGCAATCGCGAGCCGCCACCGTTCGGCGAAGCGAAGTTCCGCTCCGCGAAGGGATAGTCCAGAACGCTCTGGGGCAATGTGTCGGCCGCCTGTGCCGCCTGTGCGAGCGCGGACACCGAACCGTTGCCGATCTGCACCTTGTCGCTGCCGCCCAAACCGAGTTGCGTGAGCAGGCCGGCGACCGCCGCCGCGACCAGCACGGCCGCTCCGAATTGAACGCGTCTATCTCTCACGGTTACCACTGGTCCTTGCACTCGTAGACGAAATGCGTGCTGCCGTCACGGTTCGAGCAGTACGAGTAGGTGTAGTAGTAGCCCGGGTGCGCGTAGAAGCAGTTACCGGCGCACCATTTGTCGAAATGGCGATAACCGGCCGGTGTGACCTCCCAGACCTCGCTCGTCCAGCCCGCGTTCGGCCCGAAATAGAGCTCGTTGTAGATGTGGTTGTGAGCCGTTTGGCGGTCGTAGCCCTGAGCGTTCGGGGCCATGTTCTGCTGCCACCAGTAGATGCGGTATTCCGCGCCTGCAGTGGATGCGAACGTCAGGGCGAAGAACACGACCATCGCCACCACGACTGCCCACCGTCTTCGGAATCTCAGTCGCACTTGCACCGTCCTTGTCGAGGTTTCCAAACTCGCGCAAGCATCCGGCGAACGAGGCTTCCCGTCAATTCGCTCTTTCGGACAGTGTCGCGTGCAGCTACGGCTTAGACGAACAGCTCTGCGTGCAGCTGCGGACGGCCTTGCGGTCCGTCGGGAAGGAAGCGAACGACTGTCGCTCCGATCGTCACGGTGTCCTTTGTGTATGGCACCTCGAGCAGCTCGCCGAGCGCCGCCGACTTCAGCTCGGGGTCATCTGCGCGTAGCTGTAACTCCGCGAGCTTGAGGTCGGAACCACCGGCGAGGAAATCGTCGAGCCACTCGCGCGGCGGATGCAGCTCGAGCCGATAGCCCGCGTTCGTCGTCACGAACGTACGCCTGCCGCCGTGCTCCTGTATGCGCAGCTCACGCAGCTCGGCTCGCGCCAGCGTGGCGACGAAATCGTCGTCGTCGAGCGCGAAGCCGAGGTGATCCAGACGCGGCAGCTCCCATTGGCCCGGCTGGACGACGACGTTCACGGCGCCCCGCTCGAGCTCCGACAGCCGCAGCTTGAACCCGATCCGTTCCAGCTCATCCCAGCCGTGCCCTGACTCGAAGGAGGTCGCGTCCTCCTCGATCCGGCCGTGCCTGGCGACCAGGCTGAAGCCGAGCTTGCCGAGGTAGCGCGCCTCGACCTCCCGCACCTTGCTCGTCACCAGGTGGTAGTGGAAGAGCTGCATGACGGCAGACTAGAGCCGTGCTGGCCCATCTGCCCGTCGACACCAGCTGGACTTTCGACCCCCTTCAGGTGGTGCCCACGGTCCTGCTTGCGGTCCTTTATGCGCGCCGGGTATGGACGCTACGCGCCCGGGGGACAGTGGTTCCGGGCTGGCGGATCGCACTCTTCGCGACCGGAATCGCCGTCCTCTTCGCCGCGCTCGTCAGTCCCGTGCACGCGCTCGGCGAGCAGCTCTTCAGCTTCCATATGGTCCAACACGTCCTGCTGGGCGACCTTGCGCCCCTTGCGCTCCTCGCGGGGCTAACGGGGCCGATCCTGCGGCCGGCGCTTGCCTTCATGCATCGCCTGCGTTTCCTCGCCCATCCTTTCGTTGCCTTGCCCGTGTGGGC
>DASVEU010000050.1:0-2168 GCA_036380395.1 Gaiellaceae bacterium | reverse complement strand
GCAGCCCCTCGTACTCGCCGAGCAGCGCGCGGACGGGAGCGGACATCGTCTCGGCGGACGCGGTCTCGCCCTCGAGCATGTGGCGGTAGAACTCCGCCGGTCGCCGAACCGTCTGACACGCGTTGTTGACGATGAAGTCGAGCCGCTCCCGGGTCGCGCTCAGGTGGCGGCAGAAGCCCTCGACGCTCGGTGTATGGCGCAGGTCGAGCCCGAAGATCTCGAGCCGCTCGCCCCAGTCGCCGAAATCGGGCTCCTCGGCGTAGCGCGCCGCGGCGTCGCGCGGGAAGCGCGTCGTCACGATCAGCTGCGCCCCCGCCCGAAGCAGCTTGATCCCTGCCTGGTAGCCGATCTTGACGCGGCCGCCCGTGAGGAGGGCGACGCGGCCGCTGAGGTCGGCCGTCTCCGAGCGCTTGGCGAAGTTGAAGTCGCCGCAGGCCGGACAGAGCTGGTCGTAGAACGGATGCAGCTCGGAGTAGTCGCGCTTGCAGACGTAGCAGTGCTGCGGCTCGAGGAGCTCGCGGAACTCGACATCGTCGGCCTCTGCCTGCTCGAAGCCGTGGGGCGGGAAGACGTTCGGGGTCATGAAGACCGGCTGAGCGCGGAGGACGCGGATCCCCGTCTCGGCCAGAGTGGTCTCGTCGACGCGGGTCTTCGCGGCCTTCTTCTCGCGGCGCACGACCTTGTTCAGGCGCCGCCGCGCAACGACGTCCGGATTGTGGACGTCCGCGGCAGCCGTGAGGAGCCTGGTTCGCTCCTCGAGCGACAACGCGCGCAGCAAGCTGCGGTCTCGGACGACGTCCTCCAGCACCTCGGTGGCGGCGATCAGCCGCTCGAAAGCCGTCTGCGGATCGTGCTCACTCGGCATGGAGCGAGGGTAGCGGGCGTTGATCCTGCGGTCTGGGCGATCGAGCCAGTAGGTTTCGGGCGTGGCCAGGAACGTCCTCGTCGTCAGCACCGTGGAGCACGCCGACGACGCGATCCGCGCCGAGATCGGCGACGCCGACACCGTCAAGGTCGTCGTACCCGCCGTCCGCCAGGGCTTTCTCGACTGGCTCGCGAACGACCAGCAGGCGTTCGATCGGGCCGAGGTCGTCGCCGAGCGAACCGCCGAGGCGCTGCCGGGCGACACGGTCGAATCCGGTGCCGGCGAAGCGGACGTCGGTCTCGCGATCCGCGACGCGCTCGCCACGTTCGCCGCGGACGAGATCGTCGTCGCGATCCGACCCGACCAGCAAGAGGGCTTCGTCGAGTCGCTCGCGACCGACAACGCGCCGCAGCATTCGGTGGACGGCGTGCCGGTCCGGTTCGTCGTCATCCCTTAGCGATGACGAGCCGAAAGCAGCTTGCCACTGCCAGCAGCTTTGCCTTCAGGTCGCCTGTGCGCCGTTCGCCTTTCGCCGTCGATCCAGCCGACCTTCGCGGAGCTCAGCGACCCGCTGAACGCGAACGGAGAGAGTTCGAGCCTCTAGCTGCGCAGGAAGACCGAGCCGCTTCCGACCGAGCAGGGGAACCGCGTGTTGCAGAAGTAGTCGGCGTTGTGGTTGTACAAGGCCGCGCGCCCGCCAAGCGTCACGTCGCCGAGGGTGCTCCAGGTGACCGAGATCGCGACGCGGAAGTAGCCGCCTCTCTTGGGGAGGAAGTCGACTCGGGGGAAGCGGGCAGACGGGCTGTTGGCGCTCAGGTAGACGGTGTGGTAGCGGGAGGTGCCGAAGGTGGCCCAGGCGGCTCCGTTCCAGACCTGCAGCGCGTAGATCGCGAGCACTGCTTGGGTACCGCCGAAACCCGGGCTGCGCGAGACGACCGGGCCCGAGCCGACGATCCACGGTGTGAAGCAGGTGTACCTCGTCGTGTGCGTGCAGGAGTTGTAGTGGGTGCCCTGAATCCGCTCGAACGTGATTCCGCCTGGCCGCCCGGTGGTCGAGCCGCTGTACGCGTCCGCCATTGGGGCGCGCGCCCAGAGCGCGACCATGAACGCAAGGATGAGCACAAGACGGAAACGTCGGCCCCCCAAGCGAGTTGAAAGCATCTTCGGACGCGCCTTTCGGAGCACATGACCCGGAGTTGAAGTGTGTATCACGTCGCGGCGCCAGCTTCTAGCCCTGCCAGAGAAGCGCTCGCGAGGGTTACTCGACTGCAAGCCCTGACCCTCCTCTAGTCGCCGAGTGCCT
>DASVEU010000049.1:0-7920 GCA_036380395.1 Gaiellaceae bacterium | reverse complement strand
TCGCGCCACTCAGCCGCCTCGTCGTCGAGCTCCAGCCCGTGGTTGCCGACGTAGACGAGCTCGGGAATGCCTACGACTCGTTGCGCATCCGCACCGTCACGACCGGAAATACAGGCGACGAGCGCGTAGCGCTCGTTCAGGCGGCGGAGCTCGGCGCGCGTGTCCTCCGGTACGCGGGCATCTTCCGGTCGCGGAACGATCGGCGCGAGCACGCCGTCGACATCCAGAAAGAGTGCGGCCCGCCCAGGTTCCTCACTAAGACGATCGAGCGCGTCAAGCGGATCCACGCTGCAAGAATACGCGGGTGCGGCTCGTCCTTATCGGCCTCGTCGCGGGGTTCTTCAGCGCGCTGTTCGGGGTCGGAGGAGGCATCGTCATCGTGCCGTTGCTGCTCCTGATCGGCGGCTGGGAGGCGCGCTCGGCCACGGCAACGTCACTTGCGGCGATTGGCGTCACTGCGGTCTCGGGCGTCATCGCCTATGCGATTCACGGGGACGTGAACGTCGGCTACGCCGCACTCGTCGGGTTGCCGGCCGCCGGCTCCGTCGCCTTCGCCACGTCGCTGCAGCAGCGGCTGCGCTCAGGCACGGTCGAACTGCTCTTCGCCGGTTTCATGGTCGCCGTCGCCGTCTGGCTGTTCGTGAAATGACGTACGTGCTCGCAGTCGTCCTCGGCCTCGCCGCGGGTGTGCTCGCCGGAATGTTCGGTGTCGGGGGCGGCCTGCTCTTCGTTCCCACGCTGATCATCCTGGGCCTCAACCAGCACGAGGCGATTGGGACCTCCCTGCTCGCCATCGTGCCGACCGTGCTCGTCGGCACCTGGCGGCAGTCGCGCTACGGAAACGTCCGCTGGCGTGCGGCTGCAGTCCTAGGAGTGGCGGCGGCAGTTACCGCGCAGGGCGGTGTCGCAGTCGCCGAGGCGCTGCCCGCGACCACGCTGCGACGCCTTTTCGCGGCGCTGCTCGTGCTCGTCGCGATGCAAATCGCCTGGCGCGCGCGCCACCGCGAATCCTGACCTATCCTGTGCGAATGGCAGGCCCCGACGAGATCTGGCTTCCGCTGGTCGACGAGCCGGTCGGCGATATCGTCGCGCGGCTACAGGCCGAGGATCCCGAGATCGAGCGTCTCGTCGGCTCGCCGCATCGAGTTCTCGCGTTTCGCACCTTCGCCTACATCCGTGTCGGAATTCTGCTGGGCGAGCTGCTCTTCGAGCAGGAGCTCGCCGTTGAGGATGCCGACGAGAACTGGGTGGAGGCGCTGCTGCGAGACCCGAAGCACCACGACGCCCTCCACCGCGAGGTGCGGGCCGTAGCAGAAGAGATCGCCGCCGACCCGAAGTACTCCGACGACGAGCCGCTCGGCCCGGACGAGGACGCACGGGACCGCTTCCGGGAGTTCGCCCGGAAGCAGTTCGCCGGCGACTGAGCGTTCCACGTCGAGATCAGTGCGCGTGAGCGTGATCGGCGGCCGCCAGTTGCTTGTCCGACATCCGGGGCGCAAGCAGCGCCGCCAGCGCGGTCGTGATCGGCATCGATGCGATCAGCCCGATCGAGCCCACGAGCGCCGCGATCACCTCGTCCGCGACGGCTTCTCCGTTGACGGCATCGGCGAACGACGTCCCGCCGACGCTGAAGATCAGCAGCACGGGCAGCGCAGCGCCCGCGTACGCGAACACGAGCGTCGCGACAGTCGCCGCAATGTGATCGTGTCCGACCTCGAGTGCGCCGCGGAACAGGCCTCCGAATCCGAGTGACGGGTTCACGCGCCGCAGTGCAATCACCGTCGACGCTTGGCTGACAGTCAGGTCGACGAGAACCCCGAGCGCACCGATCACCATCCCGGCGACCAGCAGGCCCTGTAGCGAGAGCCGCGACTGGGAGGCGCCGAGGTAGACACTCTCGTCCGTGGAGGCCCCGCTGAGGTGCGCGATGTGGGCGAACGCGTACGCCAACCCTGCGGCAACCAGAAGGCTCACCGCCGTGCCGAGCCAGGCGGCGAGCGATTTCGCACCGAGCCCGTAGGAGAGCGGCATCATCACGAGCATCACCGCGAACGCGCCGACGATTGCGACCGCGAACGGTGACGACCCGTGCAGGATCGCGGGCACGACGAACTTGATCACGATCACGAGGCTCGCGAGCAAGCCGATCAGAGCGCGCAGACCGTGGACGCGGCCGGTCGCCACCAAAAGCACCACGAAGCCGATCGCCAGCCAGAGCATGGCGCCCCTGCGGTCGAAGTCGGCGAAGGAGTACGTGTCGCTGGGCCGCGACGACCCGGGCGTAACGGTGTTCTTGTAGACCCGGATCCGGTCGCCCTGCCCAACGTCCAGCGAGCCCACGGCAGCGACCGTCGTGAGGAGCGTCCGGTGCCCCTTCTGCGGTCCATCGAGGATCCTGATCTCTGCGACCCGGCAGACGTGGGACGCCGAGAGCGCGCAGGGCACGCTCTCGACCTTCTCGGCGACCGCTCCGACTGTCCGGATCGGGCCGAACTGCCCAGAACGGCCGACCTTCCCGTGCGGCCACAGGAGTGCGAGGCCGATCACCGTCGCAATCGCGAGGATGACAACGGCCAGCACGAGCGAATCGACGAGGTATGAGCCCGTCAGCGGTAGCCGGCGCCCGGAGCCGCCCCAGAAACCTTCGTCGACGATTTCGGCCTCGGAGCCGCGGCGCCTCACCCGGAGGATCCTGCCTACCGCCCTGGACGGCTCTGACTCCGCCGGCCGAAAAGGCTGCATAATGGGGCGTTCGTGAAGCGCGCGCCTGTCGCCTTCGTCGCCGCCCTGTTGCTGCTCACTGCTGCGGCCGCCGATGCCGGCTGGCAGCAGGCTCGGGCTTCGGGGGCGACCGCGCGGGCCTATGCGATCCGTGTCGTCGTTCCGGACCAGCCGGGGGCGGAGACTCCGACCGTCACCGCGCCGGAGGACTCTGTCGTCTTCAGCGGCAGCTTCGACTACAACAAGCTCGTCACGAGCGGCTCTGCGAACGCGAGCGCCTCTGCAGTCGCGGGTCCAGCCGCGACCGCGACGGCCTCGGCAGAGGTCGACGACCTGAGCTTGTTCGGGGGCGAGATCACGGCCAAGACCGTCGTCGCACAGGCCCACGCAGAAGCCCGCGCGGGAGCGGCAAAAGGCGACATCGCCGGATCGGCCGTCACGGAGCTCGTAGCGCTGGGCCAGCCAGTGACGGGAAACACGCTGCAGCTAGCGGACTGGGGTTCACTTACGACCGTTGCCGGCGGCGCGAGTGGTTCCCCGGCTACCGGCTACCGGGGCAGCGTCACAGCCCTCGAGATCAGGCTCACCGCGGACCACGGCGGGCTGCCTGCCGGGACGACGGTGCTGGTCGGCTACGCCGAGGTTGCGGCGCAGGCTGCTCCGCCTGAGCCGCCGATTCAGGTGCCGCAACCGCCGAAGGTCGGGTCCGGCACGAGCTCGAAGGCGCCGGAGCCCGCCCCCGGCCTCCCGCCGGTTCGCCAACCGCCGGGGGTCACGCCGAAGTTGACCGCAGGCGGCTACGTGTTCCCCGTCTACGGCCCGTCATCGTTCGCGGACACGTTCGGGGCGCTGCGCGGTGACATTTCGAGCGGCTGGCACCACGGCGACGACATCTTTGCTCCGCTCGGCGCGCCGCTCCTGGCGGTTGCGTCCGGGACGCTGTTCTCGGTGGGGTGGAACAAGGTCGGAGGAAACCGGCTCTGGCTCCGCGACGGTCAGGGAAATCTCTTCTACTACGCACACCTCTCGGCGTTCTCGCCCCTCGCCGTGAACGGGAGCAAGGTGAACGCGGGCGACGTCGTCGGTTTCGTCGGCAACACCGGCGACGCGCAGGGGACGCCGTTCCATCTGCACTTCGAGATCCATCCCGTCGGCCTGCTCGGCCTTGGTTACGACGGCGCGGTCAACCCGACGTCGTATCTGCTCGCATGGAAGCACCTTCAGGACGTGAGCTTCGCGGGCGGCGACGCGTGGGCGCCGTTGCTCTCCCTCGGCAACGCGCCCAAGCCCGGGGCGATCCTGCTTGCCTCGACCGACATCTCGACCGCCGACGGCCTCGTTCCGGGCTCGTTGCAGCGTGCGATGAGGCCCCTCGTCGTGAGGGGCGACAACTTCAGCTCGAAGAAGAAGCCGAAGAAGTAGTCGTCTTAGCCGACCGTCTAGGTTGACCGGCGCTGGACCCTACGACCCGGCCCCTGACTGGGGCGTCGCTTGCGATGCCCATGGAGGACGGGCGGGCTCTGCCCGCGCGTCCGTCTTAACTGCGCGTCTAGGCTGAGCGGGCGCAGGAACCCTAAGATCCGGCCCCAGAGTTCCCCTGGTAGGTGAACTCGTCGCTCGGCCCGAAGATCGTGTCGGACAACCACTTGCGTGTCTGCGCGCCCGAGATCGGGTTGAAGAGCACGCCGAGAGCAATGCCCGTCAACAGGAGCACTGTGTTGCGCGCACCGTGGTCCTTCTTGCCCTGGACGCGATCCGCTGCTTGGCGGAGCTCGTCGAGCGCTTCCCGCAGATGCTCCTGGATGTCCTTGTCGGTGGCAACACGCGTGGCGACGGGAATCGCTCCACGGCCGCCGATCAACTCGTTGTAGACCACGCGCGCCGACTCGTAGGCGTTACGCACGTTGTCGCGCAGGTCCTCGTCCTTGAACGCGCGCTCGATGTAGGGCCTTGCGCCGCCTGCGCGGTCCATTACCTTGTCTCTCGTCTTGGTCATGCTCACTGTGTCCTTTCGCTGGTTTGCCAGCTCCTGCGTACCCTCCCGCAATCGACGCAAACAAGCCGTTCTCGGGCTCACTCTACTGGTCCTCGCTGGCTGCGGGGGCCGTGCGGCCCCAAAGGGGCACGTCGTCCGCGGGACCGGCTTTACGTTTGTCGCGCCGGCTGACTGGGCGGTGGCCCGGAAAGGCGCCGAGGTTCAGGCCGCGCAGGGGACGTCCCTGGTCTCGGTGACGCTGTTTCCACTGTTGCGTCGCTTCCGGCCGGAGCTCTGGACCAAGGTGATTCCCGAGCTCGATCGGGCGGCCGCCGCGGTCGCGCGCCAGCAAAAGGGCAAGGTCGGCGACTCCAGGACGATCACGATCGCCGGCCAAAAGGCTCGGCGATACGACATCGCCTACGCGAGCGAGGGAAAACAGCTCGTCGAGCGGATCGCGTTCGTCCTCCGCGGGAAGAGCGAGTACCTGCTGCTCTGCCGCTACGAGCGCGGCGGCGACACTGAGGCCTGCGACGGCTTGCTGACGTCCTTCAAGCTTGCGGCGGCCTGACGGTCGACGACCGGTGACGGCTTGGGGTGTGTCGCGCCTTTGCCGTCGAATGCGGCGTCGAAGACCTGGTCGATCGTGTCCACGAGGATGAACTCCAGCTGCTCCTTCGTTTCCTTCGGCAGCTCCTCGAGGTCCGGTTCGTTGTCGCGGGGCATGATGATGCGCTTCAGCCCGGCGCGCTGCGCCGCAAGGGTCTTCTCGCGGATACCGCCGATCGGCAGCACCTGTCCGGTCAGCGTGATCTCCCCGGTCATGCCGACGTCCTCCGAGACCGGCTGATTGCGAACCAGCGAGGCGATCGCAGTCGCCATCGTGATTCCGGCCGAGGGCCCGTCCTTCGGCACGGCGCCGGCCGGTACGTGCAGGTGGATGTCGTGCTCTCGGAACCAGTCGGACTCGAGCCCGAGGGCTTCTGTGTGCGCCCGCACCCAGGAAAGCGCAGCCTGTGCGGACTCCTGCATGACGTCGCCGAGCTGGCCCGTGATCGTCAGCCGGCCCTTGCCCGGATACGCGGTCGCCTCGAAGAAGAGGATGTCGCCGCCGACCGCGGTAAACGCGAGACCGGTCGCCACGCCCGGCTCGGACGTGCGCTTGCGTACCTCGCCCTCGTAGCGGCGCGGCCCGAGCGAGACGCGCACGCGCTTCTCGTCGATGCGTAGCTTCTTGGCGCGCCGCTTCCCTTCCGCGATCTGCCGGGCAGCCTTGCGCAGCACGTCCGCGAGGCGACGCTCGAGGTTGCGCACGCCCGCTTCGCGCGTGTACTCGCGGATGATCAGACGGAGTGCTTTGTCTGTGATCGTGACCTGGTCGCCGCCGAGCCCGTGAGCTTCGATCTGCTTGGGCACGAGGTACCGCTTGGCGATGCCGAACTTCTCGTCCTCGGTATAGCCCGACAGTTGGATGACGTCCATCCGGTCGAGGAGCGGGGCCGGGATGGTGTCGAGCGTGTTCGCCGTGCAGATGAACAGCGTCTTCGAGAGATCGAACGGCAGGTCGAGATAGTGATCGCGGAAGTTCTTGTTCTGCTCCGGGTCGAGCACCTCGAGCATCGCGCTGGCGGGATCGCCTCGGAAGTCCGCGCCCATCTTGTCGATCTCGTCGATCAGCATCACGGGGTTCATCGATTCGGCGTCGCGCAGGTGACGGATGATCGTTCCCGGCATCGCGCCGATGTACGTGCGCCGGTGACCGCGGATCTCCGCCTCGTCCCGGACGCCGCCGACCGAAAGCCGGGCGAACTTGCGGCCGAGAGCACGTGAGATCGACTGGCCGAGCGACGTCTTGCCGACGCCCGGCGGGCCTACGAAGCAGAGGATCGGCCCCGAGGTGTCGTTCCTGAGCTTCGAGACGGCGAGATGCTCGAGGATCCGCTCCTTCACCTTCTCCAGATCGAAGTGGTCCTCGTCGAGCACCTGCTTCGCGTTGTCAAGGTCGAGGTTGTCCTCGGTCGTCTTGTGCCACGGGAGCGAGGCGATCCAGTCGAGGTAGGTGCGTATGACGCCGTACTCGGCGGCAGCAGTCGGCAGCTTCTCGAGCCGGCCGAGCTCGCGGTCGACCACTTTGCGGACGTCCTCCGGAAGCTCCATCGATTCAAAGGTCGAGCGCAGCTCGGCGATCTCCGCCGCCTCCGGATCGCTCTCGCCGAGCTCGTCCTGGATCGCCTTCAACTGTTGGCGCAGGAAGAACTCGCGCTGCCCCTTCTCCATCTCTTCCTGGACCTGCGACTGGATCTTCGAGCCGAGCTCGAACACCTCCAGCTCGCGGTTGAGGATGGCGGAGATCTCTCGGAGGCGCGCTTCGACGTCGGTGAGCTCGAGCAGCCGCTGCTTTTCCTCGGACTTGAGTCGCAGCGTGGACGCGACGAGGTTGCAGAGCGCGCTCGGATCGTCGACGTTTGCGGCCGCGATCTGCAGCTCTTCCGGCAGGTAGGGAACGAGGCCGATGACGCGCCCGAACAGACTCTGGACGTTCCTCGTCAACGCCTCGACCTCTGGTGTCTCCGGAAGCTCGTCAGGCAGCTCGACGAACTCGCCCACGAGATACGGGTCGTCCTGGACTGCGTGGTCGAGCTTGATGCGCTGCACGCCCTGGACGAGGATGCGCAGCGTCCCGTCCGGAACCTTGATCATCTTGTGGACGACGGCGGCCGTGCCGACCTCATAGAGGTCGTCCCAGCCGGGCTGCTCGGCCTCAGGGGTCTTGACCGTCAGGAGTGCGAGCACGCGGTCGCCGGACACGACGCCCTCGACCAGCTTGATCGACCGCTCCTGGCCGATCGCGAGGGGCGTCACCGAGTCGGGAAAGACGACCGTGTCCTTCAGCGTCAGCACGGGCAGAGTCGCCGGGAAGGTGAGCTCCTCGGTCGGCTCCTCCACGACTGTGTCGCCCATTGCCTCGCTCACGACGAGGTCACCACGATCGAGATGCTCTCCGCCGGAGCGGGCTCGGGGGCGACGGGGAGCCGAATCGTGAGGAACCCGCGCTCGTAGCTGGCGGTCGCCTGCTCCGGGTCGACGGGCTCGGCGAGAGTCACCTGGCGCTGAAAGGGGCCGTAGTCGATCTCCAGCTGCTGGTACTGCCCGCAGTCCTTGGGCCGGCGGCGCTCACCGGCGACCAGGAGCGCTTGCGTCGATGCGATCACCTGCACCTCGGC
>DASVEU010000048.1:0-8741 GCA_036380395.1 Gaiellaceae bacterium | reverse complement strand
TGACGCCTGTAGCGCTTACCAAGTCCCCGTCCGAGGGAGGGGCGAACCGCCGCAGCGTCGCCCCTCCAAGACGGAAAGCTTAGGGGATACTTCTCCCCGGACAAAGCCGAGGGAGGAGCGGAAGATGGACTTTCAGAAGCTGGAGAAAACGGCCGAGCAGATCGTTGCCGAGGGCAAGGGCATCCTTGCGGCGGACGAGAGCAGCGGGACGATCAAGAAGCGGTTCGACTCGATCGGGGTCGAGTCCACGGAGGAGGCACGGCGGCAATACAGGGAGCTCCTCTTCACGACGGAGGGCGCCGAGGAATTCATCGGCGGCGTGATTCTCTTCGACGAGACGATCCGTCAGAAGGCGTCCGACGGGACGCCGTTCCCCAAGCTCCTCGAATCCAAGGGAATCGTTCCGGGCATCAAGGTCGACACGGGTGCGAAGCCGCTCGCGCTCGCCGAAGGCGAGACGGTCACCGAAGGCCTCGACGGGCTTCGTGAACGAGTCGCGGAGTATCGCGAGCTCGGCGCGCGCTTCGCAAAATGGCGCGCGGTGATCACGATCGGGAAGGACATTCCGAGCGAGTACTGCATCTGGACGAACGCGCACGCACTCGCTCGCTACGCAGCGATCTGCCAGGAAGGCGGTCTCGTCCCGATCGTCGAACCGGAAGTGCTCATGGACGGCGACCACACGATCGAGCGGAGCTTCCACGTGACCTCGCAGACGCTGCACGCGGTCTTCACCGAGCTGCGCGACCAGCGGATCCACCCCGAAGGGATCCTGCTGAAGCCGAACATGGTGCTCCCCGGGTACGAAAGCTCCGAGCAGGTGTCCGACGAGGAGATCGCCCGTCAGACGGTCCAGTGCTTCCGCCGGCACGTGCCCGCCGCGGTGCCAGGAATCGTGTTCCTCTCGGGCGGACAGTCCGAGGAGGAAGCGACACGCCGGCTGAACGCGATCAACGCCATCGGCCCGCACCCGTGGAAGGTGTCGTTCTCGTACGGTCGTGCGCTGCAGGCTGCGGCGCTCAAAGCCTGGGGCGGTCACGAGGAGAACGTCGAGGCGGCTCAGCGCGCTTACTACCACAGGGCGAAGATGAACAGCGCCGCGCAAACCGGGACGTACACGCCTGAACTGGAGAGAGACGCAGTACCGGCTTAAGTCACTCGAAGCGTTAGATCAAGAGCGTAGACGTGCGCCCGGGCCAAGCCCGGACGCACTCTCGGCGGCATCGCAAGCGACGCCTTGGACCGCGCCAAGATGAACAGCGCCGCGCAACCGGGATGTACGCCCCTGAGATGGAGAAGGAGGCAGTAGCCGTCTAGTGGTCTAGTGGTACTCGAGGCCCGTCAGGGCCTGGAGTTTGTCCAGCGCGTGCGTGGCCTCGACACGGCGAGAAGTACCGGATCGTGAGCGCATGACAATCGAATCGGTGACCGCGCCGTTCGGCAGGTAGCGCACGCCGCGTAGCAGCGAGCCCGTGGTGACGCCCGTCGCGGCGACGAAGACATCGTCGCCTGCAACGAGATCATTCGTCGTCAGCACTCGCTCCGGATCGAGGCCGGCGTCGACGAGCTGCTGACGCTCCTCGTCGTCACGTGGCCAGAGCTTCCCCTGGATGCCGCCCCCGACGCACTTGAGAGCCGCCGCAGAGATGACGCCTTCCGGTGTGCCGCCGATCCCGTAGAGCAGGTCCACCCCGGTCCCGCTCTGTGCGGCTGCTATCGCTGCTGCGACGTCGCCGTCACGAATCAGCAGGACCTTGGCGCCGGCCGTGCGAAGTTCCGCGATCAGCCCCTCGTGGCGCTCACGCTCGAGCACCACCACCGTGATCTCCCGTGTCGACACTCCCTTCGCTTTCGCGACGCCCTTGACGTTCTCCGTCGGCGACGCGTTGATGTCGACGGCGTCGATGCCCTGCGGCCCGACCGCGATCTTGTTCATGTAGACGGCGGCGCCCGGAAAGAACATCGTGCCGCGCTCCGCGACCGCGATGACGGCGATCGCATTCGGCTGGCCGAGCGCGGTCAGCCGCGTTCCCTCGAGTGGGTCCACCGCGACGTCTACCTGCGGCCCGGTGCCGTCGCCGACCGGTTCGCCGTTGAAGAGCATCGGTGCCTCGTCCTTCTCGCCCTCGCCGATCACAACGACGCCCGCCATGGAGACCGAGTCGAGCATCGCCCGCATCCCATCGACGGCGGCCTGGTCGGCGGCAATCTTGTCGCCGCGCCCGACCCAGCGCCCTGCACCCAGCGCCGCCGCCTCGGTCACACGAACGAGCTCGAGCGCGAGATTTCGGTCGGGCGGCCTCGCGCTCATTGCGCGCTCTTTGCCCAATGAGCGGTGGAAGGGGCGAGGGGGGAAACCGGGGGGTTTCCCCTCGTGTTCTCCTCGGCCCACGCGGCGATCTCAGCGGCGCGGGGGCTGAGGCGATCCCTAAAGAAGGGAGCTCGTGGGGGAAACATGGTTCGAGCGAGCCGAAGGCGAGCGACGCTCATGCTGGCCCGGGACCCTACATCCGTTCGGGCGCCTCGACTCCGATCAGATCCAGGGCACGTGCGATCACGTGCTGAGCACCGCGGACGAGCGCCAGCCGGAACGCCTCCGTCTCGGAGCCGACGACTCGGTGCTCGTGGTAGAAGCGGTGGAAGTCGTCGGCCACCCGAATCGCGTAGATCGGGATCGCGTGCGGCGCGCGTCGCTCGGCCGCCTCTGCTGCAATCACCGGAAACTCCGCGAGCCGCTTGATCAGGTCGCGCTCCTCGCGCTCGAGCTCTGTCGGCGCCGTGACGTCGGAGCTCGTCGCCTCAGCGTTGCGCAGGATGCCCGCGATGCGCGCATGGGCGTACTGGACGTAGTAGACCGGATTCTTCTGTGAGCGCTCAGCCGCGAGGTCGACGTCGATGTCGATCGGCTGGTCATGCCCTCGGGAGATCAGGTACCAGCGTGCGGCATCGATGCCGATTTTCTCCACGAGCTCGTGAAGGAAGACGACGTCGCCGCGGCGCTTCGAGATCTTCTTCGTCAGACCGCCTTCGACGATGTGCACGAGCTGGTAGATCAGCACCTCGATCCGCTCAGGGTCGTAGCCGAGCATCGCGGCGGCCGCCTTGAGCCGTCCGACATAGCCGTGGTGGTCCGCGCCGAGGACATAGATCGCGAGGTCGAAGCCACGCTCGAGCTTGTCGCGCACGTACGCGACGTCGGCGGCGAAGTACAGGTACGACCCGTCCGAGGAACGAACCAGCGGGCGGTCCTTGTCGTCGCCGTAGGCGCTGGTGCGCGCCCAGATCGTCCCCTCGGCCTCGTAGGTGTCGAGGCGCGGCAGAACCTCGGCAACGTGCTTCTCGATCTCACCCTGGTGCCGCCACGTGTCGATGTGGATGCGGAAGTCGGCGACCTCGCGGCGGATCTCCCCGAGCATGTGCTCGACGGGATCGACCCTGAGCGCCGCGAGCTCAGTGATGTACTCGCCCTGATAACCCCCCTCGGGTGGCTCCTCCCCGCTTCGTCGCGCCTCGACCGACGCGCGGAAGAGGTCGACCTGCCGCCCCGCGTCATTGAAGTAGTACTCGCGCGCGACATCGTGTCCCGCGTAATCGAGTAGGCGCGCCACGGAGTCTCCGTACGCGCCGTTGCGCGCAGAGCCGACGGTCAGCGGCCCGGCGGGATTGGCCGAGATCAGTTCCACCTGGATCTTCTCCCGCTCCAAGGCAGACCCGGCGCCGTAGTCCGCGCCGATCTCCCGCAAGGCATCCGCGAGCCAGGCGGTCGTCACCCAGAGGTTGAGAAAGCCGGGCCCGGCGACCTCGGCGCGCTCGATCTCCTCGAGGGCCTGTGCACGCTCCGCCAATTCAGCGGCCAGCTCGCGCGGCGGTTGTTTGCGCTGCGGCGCCGTCCGTAGCGCGATGTTCGTGGCATAGTCGCCGTGCTCGGGATCGCTCGGCCGCTCGAGCTCGACGGGCGCACCGGCGAGCTCGGACAGCCTCGCGGCCAGCCGGTCGACCGCGTTAGCGGGCAAGCGTCTCGCGCAGCGCGGAGAGTTGGGCCGCGCGCCGGCCGAAGCGGTCGAAGCCGCAGGTGATGTGGTGGTCGTGCAACGCCTCGATCACTCTTCGCCTCCTTCGCTCTGTCCGCAGCCGCCGATCACTCCACGCGCGATCGCCTCGACCACGAGCGAGCCGATGTAGGCAAAGATACTGATGCCCGCGAGGACCAGGCCCATCGCCGAGACCGCGTACGCGAACTGGCTGAAGCCGAAGGCGTGCTCCACGCCCGTAGTATCGTTGGGACGTGGACGACGAGCCCCAGGAGCGCCAGCTCAACATCCATCTCGACCCGGAGCAGATGGCCGGGGTCTACGCGAACTTCGCCAACGTCACGTTCTCGGCGTACGAGTTCACGCTCACCTTCGCTCGCATCGACCACGAGATGGAGGAAGGCGACATCCCGGGAGTCGTAACCTCACGCGTGAACATGTCGGCACAGTTCTTCCAGGAGTTGCTGGCGGCGATGCAGGACTCCTTCTCCAAGTGGTCGACGCAAGAAGGGATCCGGAACCTCCCGGAAGCGCCGCCACGGTCCGACGGGTAGTTACCGCGCCAGCCTTTTGAAGGCTTCCGCCTGCTCGACGCGCGTGAGCAGCGTCGGATGGTCGTCGAGGAAGACGTGCACCCAACCAGGCGGATTCGGATCCGCGAGATCGGCTCGCACGAACCCCTTGAACAGCCCCTTGGCCGCCTCTGGATCGTGCGTTCCCTGAAGACCAACCCAATCCGCCTCCGCTTCGTAGCGCCGGGAGACGACATTCGTGAACGGAGTCACGGCGAGCAGGAGGACTGTGAGGGTCAGGAAACCGAGAGGCACATTCCCCGGGTCGCGCAGGCCGCCGCGGCGCCCTGTCGCAAAGGCGATCGCCGCAAGCAGAGGAATGCCGATCAGCGTGCCCCACGCGATCCCCTTCCAGATGTGCAGGCGTGCGAGATGCGCGAGCTCATGGCCGGCCACGAAGCGCACCTCCCGAGGCGTGAAGCGGCCGTCCAGCATCGTGTCCCAGATGAAGACACTGCTACTCGGACCGATGCCGATCGCGTAGGCGTTGGCGGCCGTGGTCTGGTCGTGCACCTGCTGAACGCGTACGGTCGGGTCACCGGCATGCTCGCGCGCCTCGAGCCGCTCGACGGCGGCCGCCAGCTGCGCCGAGCGGATCGGGTGGGTTCCGATCCGGTTCGCGTAGGGCGCCGCGAACTGTTGGATCACTCCGAGAACGAGCAGGGTCGTCGCCGCGCCGATCCACCAGTTTCGCGCGAACCGCTTCGCAAGCAGCAGGACGATCGCGAGCACGATCACCGCGGTGACCGTGCCGCTCAAGACGCCTCGCCACTGCGAGAGGACGATCGTCCCCCAGTCCTCTTTCGAGATGCCGTGGCGGCGCTCCCACCAGCTGGTCGCGATGCCGAACGGCAGCGAGACCGCCCACAAGACGGTCACGACCAGGACGCCGGTGATCAATCCCGCATTCACTCGGCCGAGCCCGAGCGAGCGGGCGAGCCGTGGGCCGCGCCGCACCATGACGACGAGCGCCAGCACCTTGGCGATTGTCCCGAGGAGCCAGGCGTAGTCGAGAAAGCGTTCGTAGCGAACTCCCGCCTGGACGGCGTCGACCCCGAACACGGCCTGCGAGTCGAGCCGAGGCAGGTGGAGGTCGGCGGGTACCTTCGTGCGCCACAGAGCCGAGGCGGCGACTGCCCACACCAGTGCCGCGACGGTTAAGGTCGCGACTCTGCCGATGCGGGTCGCGGTCATATCGGATGTTCACGCTAACTATCACGCGCTGGAGGCGGTGCTGAAGGAGATCGATGTGGCGAGCGTCGACGCCGTCTGGTGCCTCGGCGACACCGTCGGCTACGGACCGCGTCCGAACGAGTGTTGCGACGTCGTGAAGGATCGCGCCGACCACTGTCTCGTTGGGAACCACGACCTGGTCGTGCTCGGGGAGCTGACGGTCAGCAACTTCAACGACGAGGCTGCGGCTGCAGCCATCTGGACGGCAGAGGTGCTGACGCCGGAGTCACGCGCGTTCCTCGCGAGCCTGAAGCCGTTCGGTGAGGTCGATGGCGTCGACCTGTTTCACGCGAGCGCGCGCGACCCGGTCTGGGAATACGTGCTGACGGAGGAGTCGGCGCACGCGACGCTCGAGCTTTCGGACGCGCCGCTCGTCCTCGTCGGGCACAGCCACGTCGCGCTGGCGATCACGGCGGACGACGGCCGCGTCAGCGGCGGGCCGGCCCCCGGGGGAACCGTGGTCACACTGGACGGCCGATGGCTGCTCAATCCCGGCTCCGTCGGCCAGCCACGTGACGGCGATCCGCGCGCGGCCTGGCTGCTGCTCGATTTCCAGGAGAGGGTTGCCGAGTTCCGCCGGGTCCCATATCCGATCGAGCGCACCCAGGCCGAGATGCGCGAGCGGGGTCTTCCCCGGATACTCGCGGCCCGGCTCGAGCGCGGCGACTGATCAGGCAGGGTTCCCTGAAGCTTGCAGCGGAGGAAGACCCGAACGAGACGTCCTGAGCTGGGCGGCGCGACCCTGGCGGCCGTGCTTTGTCTCGCTGGTTGCGGGAGCGGCTCAGAGCGTCGGGCTGCCCCGCAGCCCAGGCTTCCCCAGCCCGTTGCGGCAGCACTAGCCTTGCGCAGCGACGAGGTTGCCCGAGCGCTGACAGCCGGCGATCCCTGCGGGGCGGGCAGCCTCGCGCAGCAGCTCCAGCGGGAGACAATCGCCGCGATCAACGCCGGGCGTATCCCCGCCGCGTTCCAGGAGCAGCTCGGCTCGACCGTCGCGGACCTGGTCTCTCGCATCCAGTGCGTCCCGGTCGAGAAAGAGCACGACCGCGGCAAGCACAAGAACAAGCACAAGAAGGACGGGGAGGGCGATTGACCGAAACGTCTCTCGCCGCAGGCCGCTATCGCGTCGAGCGGACGCTCGGCCAGGGCGGCATGGCGGTCGTCTATCTCGCGCACGACGAAGAGCTGCACCGTCTCGTCGCTGTCAAGGTGCTCGCCGAGCACCTGGCGGGCGACGCAAACTTCCGAGCGCGCTTTCTGCAGGAGTCGAAACTCGCTAGCCGGCTCTCCCATCCGAACGTCGTCCAGGTGTACGACGCGGGCGAGACGGAAGGAAGTCCCTTCATCGTCATGGAATACGTTGGCGGCGACACGCTCGCGCAACGGGGAAAGCTGACGCACGCGGAGGTTCTGCCGCTTGCGCTCCAGGCGTGCGCGGGACTGCAGCACGCGCACAATGCCGGGCTCGTCCACCGAGACGTCAAGCCGGCGAATCTCCTGGTTCGCGAAGACGACGTCCTCAAGATCGCCGACTTCGGCATCGCGCGCGCCGCCGAGCTGACGCGGCTAACGCAACACGGAACGGTGCTCGGCACCGCGGCCTACCTGTCGCCAGAACAGGCCGCCGGCGAGGAGGTCAGCAGCGCGACCGACATCTACTCGCTCGGCGCCGTCGTCTACGAGCTTCTGACGGGACGGCCGCCCTACGAGTTTGAGTCGCTCGCTGACCTCGGTGCGCAGCAGACGGACGGCGTGATCACGCCGCTGCGCGACGTCGAGCCGTCTGTTCCGAAGCCGCTCGAAGCCGCGGTGATGCATGCACTCGCGCGCGACCCGCGCTTCAGACCGGCGTCTGCATCCGATTTCGCGTACGAGCTCGCGTCTGCGTCGGAGCTCCCGACCAAGCCGTCGCTCGCCACCGCCAGCACCGAGCCGCCGCACGCCCGGACGTACCGAAGCCTGCCCGGGAGCAGGGCATGGCTCTGGATCGTGGGCGCAGCAGCCGTGGCGCTCGTCGCAGTCATCCTGGGCCTGCTCAGCATCGGCGGCGGGAGCAGTTCCGCGAGGAAGCCGCAGCCGCTGCCGATCCGGTCACCGGCGCGCGGAGCAACGCCGGCCGCGGAGGCCCGCAACCTCAGTGCCTGGCTGCGTGCTCACTCGAAGTAGTTAAGAGGAGGCAGCAGCGCGCTCGGCGACGGTCTGGTCCTGGTCGCCAAAGGTGATGCCCTCGCGGGCCATCGAGAGCTGAACGTCCTCGCGCGCCTTGTAGATCCGCCACTTGACCGTCGCGAGCGTGATCTCCAGGGAATCGGCGATCTCGGTGTACGACAAACCGACGATGTCGCGGAGAAGGAGCGCCATCTTCAGGTCGACGTTCAGCCCCTCGACCGCGCGCCACACCGCGTCGATCGCTTCGACCCGCTCCATCGGCGCGTCCACGACTTCGAGCGGTGGAACGTCCTCGAGCGCGACGACCGCGCGGGGCCGCCGCTCGTTGGCGCGCAGCTCGTCCAAGACGCGATTCTTGGTCACCTGGAAGAGCCAGGTCGTGAACTTCGACCGGAGCGAGAAGCGAGGCAGGCCCTGGAAGACCCGCAGGAAGACTTCCTGAGTCAGGTCCTCCGCAAGCGACCGGTCGCCGACAAGTCGCAGCACGTAGTTGAAGACAGGCACCTGATAGGCACGGACGATAAGCGAGAAAGCTCGCTCGTCGCCTTTCTGTGCCTTCCGCAGGACGCCAAAATCAGGTTGCTGAAGTGACAAAAGGTTCCGGAGTATAGCCCGGATCAGGCCGGGGTCGTTAAGGGTTTGCCGGTCATCTGTAAGGGTTGCGTGAAACCTAAAAACCCCAGCACAGTGGGCACTAAATCGGCCAACTCGCCTGTGCCTTCGAGGGTCACTTGGTGGT
>DASVEU010000047.1:0-5118 GCA_036380395.1 Gaiellaceae bacterium | reverse complement strand
GTCCGGAGACCAACTGGTCCTCACGGGCCCGCTTGGCGGCGCGGGTGCGGCGTTTCGCCGACAGTCCTACGTGCGGCCGCCGGTCAGGCTCGCCGAAGGGAGGGAGCTCGCGGCGGACGCGCACGCCCTGCTCGACGTCTCCGACGGGCTCGCCGTCGACGCCGGCCACATCGCCTCGCGCTCGGGCTGCCGCGTCGTCGTCGAGCTCGAGCGAGTTCCACTTGCGAGTGGAGCCGAGCTGCAGGATCTCGGCTTCGGCGAGGACTACGAGTTGCTCGCCGCGGTCTCGGAGCCGCGCCGCTTCACGGCGATCGGACGCTGCGAGGAAGGCGCAGGCGTTGCGATCACGCTGAACGGCGAGCCGTACGAGCTAGGCGGCTGGCAGCACTTCCGCTAGCACGCGCTCGTAGTGCGAGCGCGGCCGGGCGCCGATCACCGTCGCCTTGGCCTCGCCGCCGTCGAACAGGATCGCGGTCGGGATCGAGAGCACGTCGTAGCGCGCAGCCGTCAGCGGGTTCTCGTCGATGTTCAGCTTGGCGAACTCGACCCGCCCACGGGTGTCGGACTCGAGTTGCTCGAGAATGGGCTCGACAGCTTTGCACGGTCCGCACCACGGCGCCCAGAAGTCGAGCACGACCGGCGTGTCGGCCCCCAGGACGTCCTGCTCGAACGTGTCGTCGGTGACCTCGAACATGGCTTCAGCGTAGCTCCTAGCCGCGGTTGTGCCTGAGGTCAATTCGGTCGACCGGTCGTTTCAGACGGAGGCACGGGCAAAGCCCGCGCCTCCTGGAGTCGGCACCGCAAGCGGCGCCTAGATACGGCCGAGCAGGGCCTTGAGCCGGAGGCCGGGCACCTTCCAGATCGCCTCCGCGACGATCGCCTTCGACATCTTCGAGCCTCCGACCTCACGGTCGGCGAACGTGATCGGAACCTCGACGACCTCGAAGCCGGCACGCAGTGCGCGGTAAGTCGTCTCGATCTGGAAGGCGTAGCCCTTCGAGTCGACGGCGTCGAGATCGATCGCCTCGAGCACCGCACGCCGATAGCACTTGAACCCGCCTGTCAGGTCGCGGACCTTCACGCCCAGGACGATTCGCGCATAGAAGGAACCGCCGGCAGAGATGAGGCGGCGCAGCAGACCCCAGTTCCGTACGCCGCCACCCGGGACGTACCGCGAGCCGAGTGCGAGATCGGCCCCGTCTTCGACAGCCGCGATCAGGCGCGGGACGTAGTCCGGATCGTGCGAGAAGTCGCAGTCCATCTCCAGCACGAGCTCCGCGTCGCCGGCGAGCGCATGTCGGAAGCCGGCCAGATAGGCGGGCCCGAGACCCTCCTTGCGCTCGCGGTGGAGGACGTCGACGTAGCCGAGCTCCTGGGCGAGCCGGTCGGCGAGCTCGCCGGTGCCGTCGGGGGAGTTGTCATCGATCACCAGAACGCGGACGCCCTTGTCACCAAGCGCGCGCAGCATCGGCTCGATGTTCTCGCGCTCGTTGTAGGTGGGGAGGCAGACGACGGCTTTGGGCACCTGCACCTACGTATATTCAACGTGTGGCCGGAGCTCTGCCTCGCAATGTGGACGTGGCCGAGCAACTGGAGCTCCTCGCCGACCTGCTCGAGATCGAAGGAGAGGCTTCCTTCCGCGTCCTCGCCTATCGTCGCGCCGCCACCCGGATCCGCGAGACGGCCGGCTCGGTGGCCGAGCTCGCGCTCGCCGGCCGTGCCAAGGAGCTGCAGGGAATCGGCAAGACGATCGAGGAGAAGATCGTCCAGGTCGTCGAGGACGGTGAGATGCATGCGCTGACGAAGCGGAAGAAGGTCATTCCCGCGGAGGTGGTGAGCTTCATGCGCCTGCCCGGGCTCGGCCCGAAGACGGCGGCTCGGATCTGGCAGGAGCTCGGAGTCACGACGATCGACGAGCTCAAGCGGGCAGCAGAGCAGGAGCAACTGCGCACGCTGGCCGGCCTGGGGGCGAAGACCGAGGAGCGGATCCTCAAGGCGCTCGCCGAGAAGAAGCAGGAGCCATCCGACCGGCGGCTGCTGGGGGACGGGCTGGGGGCTCTGCTTGCCGTCGTCGAGGTGCTGCAGGAGCACCCGGCGGCCGTGAAGGTGTCCGAGGCCGGAAGTGCGCGACGGCGCAAGGAGACCTTCCGCGACCTCGACATCATCGCGACGGCCAAGGATCCCGAGACGCTGATCGACTACTTCACGAAGCTCAAGTGGGTGATCGAAGTCGTGGCGAAAGGACCGACCAAGGCCACGGTGTTGTCGAACGAGGGCCTGCGCTTCGACCTGCGCGTCGTCCCGCCCGAGTCGTACGGAAACCTGCTGCAGCATTTCACCGGGTCGAAGGACCACAATGTCGTGCTGCGGGAGCGCGCGGTGAAAGACGGCTTGTCCGTTTCCGAGTACTCGATCACCGTCGTCGAGACCGGCGAGGAGCTGACGTTCGCCGAAGAGGAGCAGGTCTACGAGCGACTCGGCTACCAGTTCATTCCCCCCGAGCTGCGCGAGAACTCGGGCGAGCTCGAGGCAGCGCGCAAGGGCGAGCTGCCGCAGCTCGTCGAGCTCGGTGACCTCAAGGGCGATCTGCACACGCACACGAGCTATTCCGACGGACGTGACTCGTTAGAGCAGATGGCACTGGCGGCCCGCTCTAGGGGCTATGCGTACTACGCGGTCACGGACCATCCGCGCGGGACGCTGGCGGAGCAGGATCTAGAGATCGACGCGCTCAACGAGCGGCTGAAGCCGTTCAAGATCCTCAAGGGCATCGAGGTCAACATCCGCATCGACGGCTCCGTGTCGTTGCCGGACGAGGTGCTCGCGGAGCGGGACTGGGTGATGGCCTCGCTGCACGCTGCCTTCGACCGCAGTCCGACCGAACGCGTCCTCACGGCGATGGAGAACCCACACGTCGACTGCATCGGTCATCTCACGGCGCGCAAGATCAACATCAGGCCGCCCGCGAATGTCGACGTCGAACGCGTCGTCGCGAAGGCGCTGGAGACGGGGACCTTCCTCGAGATCAACGCGCAGCCGAACCGGCTCGACCTCCGGGATACGCACGCGCGGCTGGCGGGCGAGGCCGGCGCGAAGATCGCGGTCAACACCGACGCACATCAGTTGAGCGCCCTCCAGCACATGGAGATGGGCATGGCCCAGGCACGGCGCGCGTGGCTGACAAAGGATCAGGTGTTGAACACGCGTACCTGGTCGCAAATCGAGAAGCTCCGAAAGTGACCTTTCGCGAGGACGGAGCCGCTGCACTCGAATGGGCGGCTCGTTACCTCGAGCGCGTCGGAGACTTTCCCGTGCTTGCGCAGGTCGAGCCGGGCGACATTCGGAGCCGACTGCCGGCGGCGCCACCGGAGCGAGGCGAGCCGTTCGCCTCCGTGTTGCGCGACCTCGACGAGATCCTCCTCCCGGGCATCACGCACTGGCAGAGCCCGCGCTTCTTCGCCTACTTCGCCAACAGCTCGGCCGAGCCGGGCATCCTCGCGGAGCTCCTCGCTGCCACGCTCAACTCGGTCGCATTCATCTGGCGCACCTCGCCCGCGTCGACCGAACTCGAGGCGCACACGCTCGACTGGACAGCACAGCTCCTCGGCCTTCCCTCCGGCTGGCACGGCCACATCGAGGACACGGCTTCCATCTCGACGATCGCCGCGCTTGCCGCGGCGCGTGAGGCGAACGGCGGCCACGTTGTCGTGTGCTCGGAGGAGGCGCACTCATCAGTGGAGCGGGCCGCGCGCCTGCTCGGCCTCGAGACGCGCAAGGTGCCGTTGGACTCCGAGTTCCGCCTCGACCCGTCAGCGGTGGATCTCACCGATGCGGCAGCGCTCGTCGCTACCGTCGGGACGACGTCGACGACGGCCGTCGATCCCGTGCCCGTGCTTGCAGATGCATGCGAGGCGGCGGGCGTCTGGCTCCACGTCGACGCCGCCTACGCGGGCTCCGCCTGGATCTGCCCCGAGCTGCGCTGGTCGCAGGCAGGCGTGGAGCGCGCGGACTCGCTCGTCGTCAACGCGCACAAGTGGCTGTTCACGCCGATGGACTGCTCCCTGCTGTGGACCCGCAGGCCCGAAGCGCTCCGCGCCGCCTTCAGCCTCGTGCCTGAATACCTCCGCACGAGTGACGAAGCCGAGAACCTTTCGGATTACGGCCCCGCGCTCGGCCGCCGCTTCCGCTCGCTCAAGCTGTGGGCAGTCCTTCGCTGCTACGGCCGCGAGGGACTGCAAGCGCGGATCAGGGAAGCGATCAGGCTGGCGGAGCTGTTCGAGGGTCTCGTGCGCGCCGAGCCCGGCTGGGAGGTGTGTGCTCCGCGCGCCTTCTCCGTGGTCTGTTTCCGCAGGTCGGGCTCCGACGACGAGAACGAAGAGCTGCTTGCGCGCGTGAACGAAACGGGCGAGTTGTTCATCTCACACACGAAGCTCGACGGTCGGTACGTTCTGCGACTAGCGATCGGCAACGAGCGAACGACCGAGGCTGACGTGCGGCGAGCCTGGAACGTCTTGCAGCGCGGCTGAGAATGGATTGCGAGTGCGCGGCTAGAGCCGCTTTAGCAACGACATGAGCTCCAGCGGGTCACCGACGACGATCTCGGCCGCCTCGCGAAGCTCTCGTGGGCCCTCCTCGGCTGCCACTGCGACCCGGACGGACACGTCGAGGCCGTCGAGCGCGCGGAAACCGTCGAGGTCGGTCGTGTCGTCGCCGGCGTAGAGCGCGCGTTTGAGGTTCCGCTCGGCAAGCAGGTGCCTGACCGCGGTTCCCTTGTGCACGTCGACCGGCGGCAGTACCTCGAGCACCTTCCGCCCGAAGCGCGCGACGAAGCCTGTGTGTTCAGCACGCGTCTTCACGTCCTCGAGCGCAGCACGCGCGGCGGCTTCGTCCTCTGAGCCGCGGTAGTGGAGCGATGCCGTCAAGCCCTTGTTCTCCGTCGCGGGCCAACCGACGTCCGCGAGGAACCGTTGAAGCCGCTCGCGCCACTCAGCCGCCTCGTCGTCGAGCTCCAGCCCGTGGTTGCCGACGTAGACGAGCTCGGGAATGCCTACGACTCGTTGCGCATCCGCACCGTCACGACCGGAAATACAGGCGACGAGCGCGTAGCGCTCGTTCAGG